>CAMWZE010000050.1 GCA_947178685.1 uncultured Porphyromonadaceae bacterium | reverse complement strand
TCCAGTGTAGTGGCTTTAAGTGTATTTCTCATTTTCTTTTTGCTCTGATTAGTCGTTTGAGGCGAAGACGGTTGATGATGTAGCGCGGATGGTATTTCACAGCGGCGTGTTTCATCAGACCGTACTGCCCGTATTTGGCATTGAGGTGAAAGGTGAGCCATACAAGGACTGAGGTCGCTGTTACCCCGAAGCCGATGCAGATCCATTGGGATATGCCGACGATATACATGATGACGAAGACCACGAACATCGCCAATAGTCCACCGGCGAAGATGAAGAGGTACTGCGCCTTCAGGCCCTTGTATTCCACCGACCTCCCTATGCCTTTGTTGATAGCATACTCGGCCATTGGCTCACTTTATCAGAGGAAGAATGAACGGAGGATTGTGGCTGCCACGATGAGGAAGATGCAGGCACCGAACCATGAGGCGGCCGTCTTGCTGGTGTCCGGGTCTCCGCTCGACCACTTGGAATAGACCTTGATACCGCCGATGAGACCCACGACTGCGCCGATGGCGTACACCAGTTTGGTACCGGGGTCGAAGTAGCTGGTGACCATTGATGTCGCCTCGTTGATCCCCGCCATACCGTTGCCGGCGGCTGAGGCTTTGACGATGCCGAGGATTCCGGCGATGAGTGCCACCATGAGGCGGCATTTTGAGATTGCGAACTTGTTCTTGAGAATCTTGATAGTTTTCTTCATGTCTTTGTTTCGTTTTTTTGAAGCATGAGCCATCCCTTACCGCTCCGGCAGGGAGCAGCCCACACTTCGGGTTAAAAATTTAGGGGTTGGATTTTTTGTCTTTGCAGACGTGGATTAGTGGTTGCCGGTTATCCTTTCAGAAGGTCGGCGGGATTGAAATCATTGATGTTGTCAGGAATAACAGGAGGTTTTGACTTCCGGGGTTGCCTTCGGATTTTATTATCACCTACCATCTCTTTACGGTATTCAGCCCTGATACACTCCAGAACTCCTTTCTGAACTTCCTCGACCGTAGTCAGTCGATCCATAAAATTAGTATCGGCAAAACTATTGAGGATTCTTCCGGCCCTGACCTTTTCTTCAACTGAGGCGTTGGGATTCATTGCGGTATTCACGGATGACTCAAGTTCCTCCATCGATATTCCGTAAGCGGAGGGAGCTGAGACCATATCCGGTTCCACATCGTCAATCCTGACATCCTCAAATGCGGCGGACTCTTCTTCGGGGGTCATCCTTGAGAATTTTCTCGGAACAAACTCCTCTTCAGTTTCTGTCTTGGTAGGAGTATCTTCCGGATTTGTAAACTCTACGTCTCTCAGTCTGACATCACCTTCAAGTCGGTCAATCATGGCTGTCATTTTTTGAACCTTTTCCTCTGCTTTCTTCATTCTCTCCTCATAGTCCTCTATGTTGAATGTACTTTTCCCTATGGAAGTTTCTGAAATTATAGGATCTACAGGCGGAGGTGGCTCTTTGCTGGCAGGAGGGGGTTGTTCCTTTCCATTCTGACCGTTTCTGTCCAATATCAGGATGGTAAGCAGACCAAAGTTGCTTATGGCGATAATACCCAGCAGGAATAATGATATGCCTGTCATATGGATATATCAAAGTGCGACTTTCTTTTCACCCTCGGCCGACAGTTCGTTTATCGCATCCCGGTTGTCTGCCAGATGGCTTATGAGGATATTCGTGACGTATGCTCCAATGGTCAGACCCTCTACGTCGAACATGGAAACCAATTTCCCGAGTTTGTTTACCAGTTCACGCGGAACGAAGATCCCTTTTCTCGCCCCTACGTTTGCCGGGGTCAGAAAGTCATCGGCATAAGCCTTCATCCTTTTCTTGTCGGGAGTAAACACCGGTTTCTCCCCGTTGACTTTACCGCAGGTGCGGGAGTCACAGAATTTTGTATGTACCATTTGCTTTTAGAATTTTGGAGGACACTTCTGATAGATGTCCCTGATTAACGGATAGTATTGTTTGAAATGTTCGGTAAGCACATTGTCAATGTACTGTGCCATATTTGGAGTCTCGCCCAACAGGTAGAATATATCGCATATCGTGCGTCTATGGTTCTCCCTGATGATAATGGGCTTGCCCTGCTTGTTGACCCCACCGAAATTGTTTGTGGCAACAAACGTCTTGATGTAGTCAATTTCCGAAGTGGTCAATTCCAAGTCTGACAACTCACACTGCGGTTCTATTTCGTTTTTGTGAGTCGGGGGCAATTTGACTTTGGACTTTCTGACGGATGCCGCTTGCTCAGGTGGCTGTTCAGGCAGTTGGGAGGAAGTCCCGTCTCCGGAGGTATGGTAAGTCGGCACTGACTGCTGTCTGACCTTCTCCAAGAATCCGGCGGAATCATAATCCTTTCGTTCTCTTGCCATACGCTACACCTTTATGATCTTACGGATTTCAGCGACAAGCTCTTCAAGATTCGATCCTTTGAGAAGCCGTCTGTCGGGAGGAAGCATTGTCGAACGGAATAGTCCGTTCCTGCCCGTCTCTCGCCCGTCCTTTTCAAATTTATTGCTCTTCACCAAGACAGTATCAAGGGAACTCAGACCGAATTTGGCGATATACTTGTCGATGATCTCGCAGAGATTGGATTTTTCACGCGAGTCGATCTTGTTCCAGACAAGATGCAGTTCCTTGATATTGGTCGAACCGGTGCCTACCATTAGGTTATACACGTTGCTGGCGAAGGTGATGGAACTTGCCATTTCACCTGTTTCAGTGGTAATCGGAACGAAAAGATAGTCCATCTGTGCAAGCAGGCTGACGATGTTGATGTCGTTGATGGTTCCTGTAATGTCAAAGAACACAACCTGCACTTCCGGATGTTCCGAAACGTATTTGTCCGCAATATCCACTGCCTCCGCAGGAGAGGTCAACAGAATGTCGTAAGCGCCTTTCCTGAACGACAAGTAAAACTTGTGCATAAGGCGTTTGAGATAAGGGTTTTCTTCTGTCACCATCAGATCATGCTGCCGATACACATTGAGTGAGTGCTGGGTGCTGTCGCAATCCACAGCCAGGATCTCGATACCTTCCTTATAGTAAAGGTAGCTTGATACCAGAGCGGTCAGAGTTGACTTGCCTACACCACCTTTCTGGGTGGCGAAGGCGACATAAATAGGGTCGCTCATAAATTTTGAGAATTGGATTTATAAAAATTGCGGGTGGTGACATTCACCATAGGCTGCCCGGCTTGATAGCCGTGTCCGGGTCAGGGTCGCTCAGCCTTATCATGGACCGGTCTTATAACTGAGCTGTTCGTATATACATTCGTACATCTATAACTACACACTTGATGATGTACGTCCGTATCTTTATATGTGCTTACCTGTGTATGTACTTACATATATACGTATTCATGTATTCATGTATTTACGTATTCATGTATTTACGTATTTATGTGTTTACGTGTAGATGTATTTACGTGTATATGTATATACAGACATCGGTATGCACGTACAGAGGTATAGATTTATGTATGCGAGTATCTGTATGATGATGTATCTACATCTGTATATCGCCATCAGCATCTCAGCCTCTGTGCAAGTATAACCATACTCATTCGCAAATAGTTTTCTGTAAATCAGGCACTTCCTCAATACTCCACACACTTTCCCCAACATTCCCCAACTTTTTTTTAATAAAAAACTTTATGGCTGTCTGTCAGTGTTATTATAGCAAGGAAAGAGTCAGCTCAATATATTCTCTCAACGATATTGATGATTGTCTTTCCTGCTCCTATTCCATATAATCGGCATGACCGGCGCCGCTTATATATAAGGTTTTTATCTCGTTGTTTATACCTTTTATATTACCTTAGGGAATATCCGATCATCAACTCTTTTTCTTATTCAGATTTGATGTTCACATGAACATTGCAAGGTATGTTTTACGCAGCACAAAATTGGATTTGCTGCATAAAACCCTTGCCATGTGCATGGGGCAAGCGATTACTCCAAAGTCGTAATCGCCATAACAAACCTGCGGTTGGCAGTTTCCAACCAAACCACTAAAACCATCCAAAAAAATGAAACAAAACTTTAAGAAAGCCGGGCGGCATCCGAAAATAGACCCCACTGCATTCCGCTGTTCTGTTAATTTCTCAGCAGCGGAACATGGCGTATTGATGACCATGCAAGAAAAATCGGGAGTATCCTCACTCTCCTCATTTATAAAGATGCAGTTGTTCGGCAAAACATTCAAGGTGTTTATTGTTGATGAGAACACTCGGATTTTCATCGACAAGCTGTCATCGTTCAATTCCAAATACCGCACTATCGGAATTGAATACAATACGGTCGTAAAGACTCTCCGTGAGAACTTCACTGAAAAGAAAGCGATGAAGGCGCTCTATCAGTTGGAGCAACTTACCATTGACCTTGTAAAACTCAACCGCGAGATTGTCGCTCTCGCTAAGGATTTCGATGAGCGATGGTCGCAAAAATCTCTTTAGGCAGTTCCCTTTACGGCGCACTCGTCTATAACGGCGAGAAGATAAACAAGGAGAAGGGTCGTGTTCTTGATACCAACAAGATTTTCAATGACGGTTCCGGCACCATCGACATTCATCGTGCTTTCGAGGATTTCAAGAGATGGATGCCCGCCAATACAAAGGCGGAGCGGACCATGATGCACATCTCACTCAATCCCCATCCCGATGACAGGCTTACCGATGTGGAGTACACCCAACTGGCGCACGAGTATATGGAGAAGATGGGGTTAGGCGATATGCCTTATCTTATCTTCAAGCACGAGGATATTGACCGACACCATATCCATATTGTAGCGTTACGTGTGCGTCAGGACGGTACAGTAGTGTCGGACAAGAACAACTTCTACCGGAGCAAGGAGATTACCCGAGAGCTGGAAAGTAAGTACGGGCTGAAGCCTGCGGAACGGCAGAAAATCACTCCCGATATGCCGATCCTGAAGATAGACCCCAATGGAGACATAAAGCGACAGGTCGCCAATACGGTAAAGATGGTCGGTATGCGCTACAAGTTCCAGACCCTCGGTGAGTACAATGCCATTCTCGGACTATACAATGTGAGATGCGAGGCTACCGACGGAAAGGTAAACGGCAGGGAATATCACGGTCTTGTCTATTTCGTCACCGATGATAACGGCAATACAATCGCCTCACCGTTCAAGGCATCACGCCTCGGCAAGTTCGCCAGCCGGACAGCCATTGAGGGACGCTTCGAGAGGGCGAAGGATAAGATTGACATCAATCCCACCAAGCGGATGGTTCAGGACGCTATGGCTAATTCTTCGGGCAAGGATGATTTCATCTCTACTCTCAAAGGTAAAAACATTGACCTTGTGTTGCGATACACCGATGACGGACGCATCTACGGAGCGACATACGTTGACCACAACACAAGTACGGTTCTCAACGGTTCACGTCTGGGCAAGGAGTTCTCCGCCAACGCTCTTGACCGCTGGTTCAACAATCCCGATGATAGACCGTTGCCTTTGAAACCCGATGTTTCACAACCTCAGCCAAATCAGAGAACTCAGTCCGGCAGTTCCCAGCAGCCCGGTTCCCGGCAACAGGGACAAGGTACACAGCAACACTCTAATATCTTTGACGATGTTACCACGCTGCCCGGTCTTGACCTGTTCCAAGTCGGTCCCGGATTCAATGCTGAGGAGGAAGCCTTCTACCGTGCAATGCAGCGACGGAAGAAAAAGAAACGCCGTGGCCCGAAACTGTAATCACTATTGTCAAATTTAACTCATTAGATTTTTTATGTCACAACAGGAAGATGATCTCCGGGCATTAGCCAAGATCATGGATTTGCTCCGTGCACTGAGCATAATGATGGTGGTCGCAAATATCTATTGGTTCTGCCATGACCTTATCGGTCATTGGCAGTTCGACCCGGAGACGCTGAAGGTTCTCCGAAACCTCGACGATGCCGGAAATCTGTTCCACAATCCGTGGAACACGAAATGGTGGACTCTGCTGCTTCTTGCCCTTTCGTGCTTCGGCACGAAGGGTGTCAAGAACGATAAGATACAGTGGATTCATATCTGGATTTTCCTCAGTTCGGGAACGACACTTTTCTTTCTCAACTGGTGGATGCTGCCGTTGGGTTGGCTTATAACATACGTCGCCACTACCGTTATCGGATATGTCCTTTTGCTGATAGGAGGCGTTTATATGAGCCGTCTGCTGAAGAACAATATGATGGACGACCGTTTCAACAATGAGAATGAATCATTCCAGCAGGAAACGAAACTCATGGAGAACGAATATTCCATCAACCTGCCTACAAAGTTCTATTACCGTAAGCGTTGGAACAAAGGTTGGGTCAATGTGGTGAACCCGTTCCGCGCTTCGATCGTGCTTGGCACTCCCGGTTCGGGCAAGTCATACGCTGTGGTCAACAACTTCATCAAGCAGATGATCGAGAAGGGTTATTCACTCTATCTTTACGATTTCAAGTATCCCGACCTGTCAACCATCGCCTACAATCACTTGGCAAACCATAAGGACGGATATAAGATTCCTCCGAAGTTCTATGTCATTAACTTCGACGATCCGGAGAGAAGCCACCGGTGTAATCCGATACATCCGGATTTCATGTCGGATATTGCGGACGCATACGAGTCGGCATACACCATCATGATGAACCTAAACCGCACTTGGATTCAGAAGCAGGGTGATTTCTTTGTGGAGTCTCCGATTGTGTTGTTCGCTGCCATCATCTGGTATCTGCGTATATATGAGAACGGCAAGTATTGTACCTTCCCCCATGCCATCGAGTTTCTCTGCCGACGTTACGAGGATATATTTCCTATCCTTACATCATATCCGGAGCTGGAGAACTACCTTTCTCCGTTTATGGACGCTTGGCAGGGAGGGGCAGCGGAACAATTGGCGGGCCAGATAGCGTCGGCTAAGATACCTCTGTCACGCATGATTTCACCACAGTTGTACTGGATAATGACCGGCAATGATTTCACTCTCGACATCAACAACCCGAAAGAGCCGAAGATACTCTGTGTCGGCAATAATCCCGACCGTCAGAACATCTACGGTGCTGCACTCGGTCTTTATAATTCCCGTATAGTGAAACTCATCAACAAGAAGGGAATGCTGAAGTCCGGCGTTATCATAGACGAGTTGCCAACAATATATTTCAAGGGTCTCGACAATCTCATCGCCACTGCACGAAGCAACAAGGTTGCCGTCTGCCTCGGTTTTCAGGACTTCTCCCAACTCAAACGCGATTACGGCGACAAGGAAGCGGCGGTGGTGATGAACACGGTCGGCAATATCTTTTCCGGTCAGGTTGTCGGAGAGACGGCGAAAACGTTATCGGAGCGATTCGGCAAGGTTCTACAGAAGCGTCAGTCTGTGAGCATCAACCGAAGCGACGTTAGCCATTCCTTCAACACACAGATGGACTCCCTCATTCCTCCGAGCAAGATTTCCACTCTCACACAGGGCATGTTTGTCGGTGCGGTCAGTGATAACTTTGATGAGCGCATTGAGCAGAAGATCTTCAATGCCGAGATTGTCGTTGATAACAAACGTGTGGCGGAGGAAACGGCAGCTTACAAACCGATTCCTCAGATTGTGGATTTTCATGATGATACTCCTGACAAGTCAAGGATGAAGCAGGTTATCCAGCAGAATTATGACCAAATTAAATTGGACGTGAAGGAGATAGTGGTACGTGAGATTGAGAGAATATCCTCAGATCCCGGACTTCAGCATCTCCTACGTAAATAGCGCAAGACCCCGCCATTCATTTCGAGTGACGGGGTCTTAGCTTTAGGCAGGTGGATATAGTGGTCGGACATCTGCGAGTAGGTTTCAGTCCTCCTCGTCTTGGCATGACATGAAGTCATTGAGCGATGATGAAAGCGTGTCCATGAAGTAGGCACGACTGTTGCGGCCTCTCACTCTCATCTCGTTATATTTTTTGTAGATATAGTTCTCGTTCATATCGACGTTGAACATCTTGGCAAGCTTGGTCACAATCTCCTTAGCGCTGATGTTGGAGCCGAAGCACTTAGCTACCTTGAAGGCATAACCCAATTCGATAAGCGCCGTCTTGTTCGCCGTCCAGTTTAGACCTATTTCTGACATGGATTTCGGCTCAGGGATAAGGGAGCATCTGATGTCTTTGTAAAGCGCGAGTGTCTGGCGCACGAAGTGGAGTGCCTTGTTCACGAATGCCGCCATTTCCTGATTCACGGCTTCGCGCAGTTTTTCGGTCTGGATATAGGCAATCTCTACCTCGGCATACAGGAGGGCCGAGATCACAAATCCCTTGTGATTGTGACTGTGGCACATTTGGCTGACCTGAAGCACAAAGTCCTTGTAGGCGATGTGGAGATTGTCGTTCTTACCTTCGGTCAGCTGGCGGAAGAACTCTGTCTCGGTGAGGGAAAATAAGTCCATTTACATATTTTTAATCTGTTCAACATCAATTTGTTTTATTTGGAAATAAAACCTGTATAGACCTAATATGAAAGGAAACTCCAAAGTGGCAAGA
>CAMWZE010000049.1 GCA_947178685.1 uncultured Porphyromonadaceae bacterium | reverse complement strand
ATGCGGAGCCACAAGCTCAATGCCGGCCTCATGAAAATAATCCTGAATGTGCTCAAGCATATCAGATTTTATCTGAGGCATATCATCGGCATTCTTTATATAAGCGTTAAGCTGATAACACATATAGTTGTCGTTGAGCTCTGTCTCAAGCACAAAAGGGATAGGATGCTCGAGCACTCCCGGAGTGGCGAGAGCCGCGTCGATCAGCAACTGATGCACCTTTCTCCAGGGAGTCTCATACCCCATGGTCATCATCGTGTGGATGATGAGTCCATACTGACGTGCCGACGCGCTGTAATTTACCGTATCCGATGTCATTATGAAGGAGTTGGGAATTGTGACTACCTCATTCTTTATCGTGCGCAGTCGGGTTATGAAGGGAGTTCGTTCTATCACGTTACCCGTAGTCTCGTTCACCTTTATAAAGTCGCCCATCTTGAACGGACGCATGTAAGTGATCACGAATCCTGCTATGAAGTTGGAGATCACCGTGCTTGAACCGAGCGACACTATAAGACCCACAAACACGGAGATCCCCTGGAACACTCCTGACTCCGACCCCGGCAGATAAGGATAGATCATGGCTATCATAAAGGCATAGAGCAGAAAGCGGATTATGTTGAACGTAGGCTGGGCCCAGTCGGGATAGAAGCCGGAAATCTTCAGTTTCTCATCTTCAATCTCTTTCATGATATAGCGCAAACCCCTTATGATATATTTGACACAATACCATATCACCAGGATGATAAAAAGATTGGGAATATACTCCACAATCGACTTGGCCACCATCTTCACCGGATCGAGAATATAGTGCAGTATCTGAAAAGCCAGTTTCTCCGTCTGCGGGAATATGGAGAAAAGCACCGGCACCGTGAGGATGAGAAGCGTGAGCAACACAATATAGCGCAACAGGTTGCTTATCAACAGAAGGATGCGACAGAGACGCTTTGTGTTGAGCAATTCATAGTCTCTGATCACCACCGGCTTCAGCCGCTGCTGACGAAAACGTATTATATGGCGCCGCAGCTTACGGAAAAGGGTGTTTATAAATTTGAAAATCACGCATAACGCCGCTATTATCAGCACGAAGATGCCGGCTCTGCGCATAATCTGCCAGAAACTGTTTTCGTTTTTAAGATATTTGATCTTAGCTTCCAGCAAAGGGAGATAGACCGAAGCGAGCTCCCTACGCGTCTTGCCATACCATAGGGCATCCTGCTCGGTCACGCTCATCAGCACCTTATCACCATACATTATGTCGATAAACGTCTCATTGTCGAGCAGATAAAGGGAGTCGCGGGTGAGTCTTCTATCCTTACCAATTTTTATGAGAGCCTCCGTAATCATGTCGGCGCGATCGCGGGCGGAATATCCTCCTCGCGAAGCATACACAGTGAGCAACGTGTCGCTTCCCACCACCACCGGCACCCCCGTGGTGACATTACGCAAAGAATCTATCCGCTGCTTTTGAAGAGCCGTTTTCAAAGAGTCGGCACGTTGGTTATGGTTGAGCACATCTTCAAGCTGCGCGCGAAGAAGCATCTCGTTGAGCTGCATCTCCTTCATGCGTTGTTCCAATTCCTCCATACGCAAGGAATCATGCCGGCGCAATTCCCCGGCATCGGTTTCCACCGAGGTGACGGCACTGTCGCCGCGCGTAGCGTCAAACACATTCTGCACCAACTCTCCGGCCTTCCGGATCAACTGTGCGTGAGCCCCGACGGCAGGCCATATGACAGAGATAGCCAACAATAAGCAAACGACAATACGTCTCATGAATCTATTCTAAATTTAGAAATTTAACCCACTTAAGGTTGATTTCGGAACAAAACTCCATTCCCGGCCACAAAAATACAAAAAAACTCCAAACCACAGAAATGATTGTCATATCCGGGAGAAATGAAACCGCTTTTCTCCTCTCCACCCTCCCGGGAGCCGGACGACAAACTTCTGTCATGATATTATGGAAAATACCATGAATAGGTCAATTATAGGTATTTTTACGCCACTCTACACATTTGCTATTGCTTCACTTCATTTTTTTCATTACTTTTGTCAAGCGGATAAGATATCGTTTCCCGATTAATGTGAATCAAATATTTTATAACCCGATAAACTCAACTTATAAAACCTATAAAACTCAACAATCATGACTACTGAAGAAATGCAGAAGAAAATCGAGGCCGACTTTGCGGAGCGCTTTGGCGGCGAAGGCAACATATATGCGTCGGCAGGACGTATCAACCTCATCGGTGAGCACACCGACTACAACGGCGGATTCGTATTCCCCGGTGCCATCGACAAGGTGATCATGGCAGAGATCCGTCCCAACGAGCTCGATAAGGTGAGAGTATTCTCTATCGACATCAACGAGTATGCTGAGTTCGGACTCCGCGAGGAAGACGCTCCCTCTCAGTCATGGGCACGCTACATATTCGGCATCTGCCGTGAGATTCAGAAGCGCGGTGGCACCGTGAAGGGTTTCGACGCTGTCTTCGCAGGCAATGTGCCCCTCGGTGCAGGTCTCAGCTCATCTGCTGCCCTCGAATCTTGCTTCGCGTTCGCTCTTAACGATCTCTTCAACGGCAACAGCATCGACAAGTTCGAGCTCGCCAAGATCGGCCAGTCAACCGAGCATAACTATTGCGGTGTAAACTGCGGAATCATGGACCAGTTCGCCTCCGTATTCGGCCGTAAGGGCAACCTCATGCGTCTCGACTGCCGCTCTATGGAATATGAATATTTCCCCTTCAATCCCGAGAACTATCGTCTTGTGCTCGTTGACTCCCGCGTGAAGCATGAGCTGAAAGACTCCCCCTACAACAAGCGCCGCGAATCTTGCGAGCGCGTGGCCAAGCGTCTCGGCATGGAGACTCTCCGCGACGCAACTATGGAGGATCTCGATGCTATCAAAGGCGACATCTCAGCTGAGGATTACTTCCGCGCCCGCTTCGTGATCGGTGAGAAAGAGCGCGTGCTCGCTGTCTGCGACGCTCTCAACACCGGCGACTACGAGACCGTAGGCAAGAAGATGTATGAGACTCACGAAGGCCTCTCAAAAGACTATGAGGTGAGCTGCGTGGAGCTCGACTTCCTCAACGACGTTGCCAAGGAGATGGGCGTGACCGGCTCACGCATCATGGGCGGTGGCTTCGGTGGCTGCACCATCAACCTGCTTCCCAACGACCTCCACGACAAATTCGTGGCTGAGGTTACCAAGCGTTTCAATGAGAAATACGGTCACGAGCCGATGATCTACGACGTGGTTATCTCTGATGGTGCCCGTCTCGTAAAAGAGGCTCCCAAAGCTTAAATTTCAACGGCTATGAAAATTACCAAGAAAACAGCCCCCTCCCCTGAAGGGATGCTCACACTCTTCACCGTCACCAACGATAAGGGTGCCAGTGTGGTGCTCTCCACTCTCGGTGCCGGCATCGTGGAGGTGAACGTGCCCGACAAAGAGGGTAACATCTCCAACGTAGCCCTCTCCTATGCCGATCCCGCCGATTACATGGCCGACGGTCCTTGTCTTGGCAAGGTGCCCGGACGCTATGCCAACCGTATAGACAAGGGGCATCTCGAGATAGAGGGTGAAACATATCAGCTCGCCATCAACAACGGCCCCAACGCCCTTCACGGCGGTCCCACCGGCTTCCAGAACCGTATCTGGGAGGCTGAGGAACTCCCCGACGGCGTGCGCTTCACCTATACCTCGGCCGATGGCGAGGAGCAGTATCCCGGCGAGCTCAAAGCGGCTGCCGAATATCATTGGAGCGACGACGACGTGCTCACCCTCATCCTTTCGGCTACAACCGACAAGGCCACGGTGGTAAATCTCACCAACCATGCCTACTTCAACCTTGACGGTGCCGACGCGGGTAGCGTGCTAAGCCACAAGATGACCATCAAAGCCGGTCACTACCTGCCCACCACCGACAGTGAGATACCGCTCGGCGAGATCGCTCCTGTGGATGGCACTCCGATGGACTTCCGTGCTCCAAAGGAGATCGGCAAGGATATCAAGGCTGATTTCGAACCGCTTCACATAGGCAAGGGCTACGACCATTGCTTCGTGCTCGACGGATATAAGAAAGGCGACCTCAACAAAGGCGTCGTAGTGCTCGAGGCTCCCAATTCAGGACGTTTGCTCAACATGGACACCACCCAGCCGGGCGTCCAGATCTACACCGGCAACTGGCTCGCCGGCTCACCCCTCAACAAGTCGGGCAAGAGCTATGAGGACTACGACGGTGTGGCTATAGAGATGCAAGGTTTCCCCGATGCACCCAACCATCCCCACTTCCCATCCCAGCTTCTTCGCCCGGGTGAGGAATATAAGGAGGTGATCCGCTTCGCATTCACCGTGAAATAAGCTACGGATATGAAATAACCGGATGTGGCATTACGCTTTTTACTGCGCCACATCTTATACAGACAGACGTCTCCCTTGTTATACATTGCAGGGGAGACGTTTTAAGTATATGTCGCCACAATTATACCTATGACATATACTTCCATAGAGCTATCTTCATTCCCACAAGATTTAGGTTTACACATATTTTCTGAAGTGACAATTTTTTTGTAATTTTGTAATATGGAAAATAATGCACCTGAAAATACAACTGCCGCCCCTCATGAGGGCATCCGCCCCGATGTCATGACTTATGATGACATCCGCACGATGGTGCCTGCCCTTGACGGACACGAGAAATTGGTAAACAACGTGCTTCACATGCTCGCCATCGACAAAGTGAACCGCATCCATAGCACTTACTGCGACACTCCCGGCATCGAATTCGCCCATCGCCTCGCCACAGAGGAATTCAAATGGAAGCTCCGGATAGACAATAAGGAGGTGCTGGAGCGCTTCAAGGAGGGCCCGTTCATAACTGTCAGCAATCACCCCTTCGGCAGCTATGACGGAATCCTCCTGCTCGACATAGTAGGTTCGGTGCGACCCGACTATAAAGTGATGGTCAACCTTATACTCGACCGTATCCAGGCCATGCGTCCCAACTTCATCGCAGTCGATCCGCTGAAGAGCGACGATCCGGAAAAGAAAAAGATCACCATGCAAGGGATACGCTCCGCTCTGAAGCATGTAAAGGAGGGTCATCCTCTGGGATTCTTCCCGGCCGGGGCGGTGTCGAAGCTCGACCGTTCCCTTCATCTGAGCGACCGACAGTGGCAACCCACCATTATCCGGCTTATCCGCCAGCTCCAGGTGCCCGTGATTCCAATCTTCTTCCACGGCAGCAACTCGGCCTTTTTCAATCTTCTTGGCGTGATTGACTGGCGCCTGCGCACACTCCGTCTCCCCGGAGAAATCATGCGCTCCTATGGCAAGGAGGTACACGTCTCGATTGGCCAACCCATATCCGTTGAGCGTCAGAACGAATGTAAAGACCTCGATGCTCTCGGCAACTTCCTCAGAGAGCAGACCTATCTCCTCAGAAATATAAAGTAAAAATTCTTCAAAAGAGAGGGCCGGATTCTTTACCACACCGACCCTAAACCCACTCACAATGAACGACGAAGTTCTCAAAGCGAAACAACGCTTCTCTATCATAGGCAATTCTCCGGCTCTCATCGGCGCGATCGAGAGAGCCGTAAAAGTGGCCCCTATCGATCTCTCTGTGCTCGTCACCGGTGAGAGCGGTAGTGGCAAAGAGTTCTTCCCCAAGATTATACATGCTTTCGGAGCCCGGAAGCATAAGAAATATATAGCCGTCAACTGTGGCGCCATCCCCGAAGGCACCATCGACAGCGAGCTCTTCGGTCATGAGAAGGGGGCCTTCACCGGCGCCATCTCCACCCGAAAGGGTTATTTCGAAGAGGCCGACGGCGGAACAATATTCCTCGATGAGGTGGCGGAGCTCCCCCTTACCACCCAGGCCCGTCTGTTGCGTGTGCTCGAAACCGGTGAGTTTCTGAAAGTGGGTTCTTCCCAGGTGCAGAAGACGGATATCCGCATCGTGGCTGCAACCAACGTTGATCTGCTAAAGGCGGTGGCCAAGGGTAAATTCCGCGAAGATCTCTACTACCGTCTCTCCACGGTGGTGATCAATGTCCCCAACCTCCACGACCGAGGCGACGACATAATCCTCCTCTCCCGTAAGTTTGCCGCTGATTTCGCAGAGAAATATCTCACCACTCCCATCACCTTCTCCGAGGAGGCCAAGCGGGCTATGAAGCTCTATCGCTGGCCCGGCAATGTGCGCCAGCTCAAGAATATCGTGGAACAGCTCGCCCTCTTCAATGCCGGTGAGGAGATCTCGCGCCGTCAGCTTATCGAACTTCTGCCTCTCGACTATTCAGGGTCACAGTCGCTGATGGCCACACCCCGCGACACCTCTTATGAGGCGGAGCGAGAGATGCTCTGGAAACTTGTGTATCAGCTCAAGAAAGAGTTGGAAGATCTTACCTCGCGCTTCAATTCGCTCGATCCACATTCCCCCTACTCCTCCCATGCCTCCACACAGTCTCTGATAAAATATGCCCTGCCACCTGCGGAGGGATATACCGACGCATCGGCCGAGCCGGCGGTGGAGGAGGTCACTCCGGCCCCTTCGCTTGAAGATGCAGAGCGCAACGTCGTGGCAGAAGCACTACGCCGTAACGGTGGCAACAAGAAGAAAGCCGCCGAACAACTGAACATCTCCCAACGAACCCTTTACCGGAAAATACACGAACTCGGCCTACAGCTCGACGAGGGCACGGCCGCTGACCAATCTGAAATATGACATTCCTCTCCACACGATGCCGTCGTCTATACGGCAAATTGCTGACCTATATCACCATGCTCCTCCTCATGCCTCTCATGGGGGGATGCATCCCTTCGTATAAATTCAACGGGTCAGCTATCAACTATGATATCTATAAGACAATCAACATATCGGAGTTTCCGATCCGTGCCGCACTGGTGTATCCTCCCCTCCAGCAATTGTTTGAAAACAAGCTCATGGATACCGTCACCAGGCAGACACGTCTTCAGGAGGTAGACGGCAACTCCGATCTGGAGATGACCGGAGAGATCACCGGCTATGCCCTCTCTCCGCAGGCAGTGGGCACTGATGCCTATGCTACCCAGACACGTCTCACCATTACCGTAAGGGTGAAATATACCGACACTAAGAACTCCGCCAATGATGTCGACCAGTCATTCTCAGCCTACCGTCAGTTTGACGCATCACTGATGCTTACCGATGTCCAAGACGAACTCTGTGCCGAAATCTGCGATGAACTCGTCGACCTGATCTTCAACGCCACCCTCGGCAACTGGTAAGCCGGTCTGTGATTAAATCATAAATATCAACCATAAATCATAATCCCCTCCTCAGCCAATGGACTATCCCTATTTCATACATCCGGTTGTAATGACCCTCCGCCAAGGTGTAGATGATCCCGAAGAGGAACGCAGGCTACGCAGGATTGTAGCGGCTAACGTCGGCGACATCCCCTCGCTCCGTCTCATATTAGGTATCGACCCGGAGGAATTCGCGTCGTTTTATCCTGATCTCGCATCTCCGGCCCTCTCCACTGACGACACCATAAGTTCATTCCTCTCCCACTTCGGACGTGAGGAAGCACCCTTGCCGAAAGCCGCCGCAGAAATCATGGCAACGACTTCCGAGACACCGGAGACTTCCGACACATCCCAAATCGACATCTCTGTTGAAGCTGATCAACCGACGCCGGAGCCTCTCCCTGCAACTGAACAGAATGCCTATATTCTGATAAAAAAACATGATTATCAAGGTGCTTTGGAAATTATTAAGCAATTAAGCTTGAATATTCCGGAAAAAAGTGTTTACTTTGCAGACCAAATACGCTTCTTGAAGAAATTAATACTCAATGAAGCGCGTAAAAACATGTAAAATAATTAACAACAGATAACAATGTATATTTTTCTTGCAATTCTCATTGTGATCGCCTGCCTCTTCCTCATTGGCGCAGTGCTGATCCAGAAATCAAAAGGTGGCGGTCTTGCCTCCGACTATTCACAGGGCAACCAGTATCTCGGCTACAGAAAGACAACCGACTTCATTGAGAAAGCCACCTGGAGTCTTGCTATCTTCATCTGCGTAGTAAGCATCCTCGCTTCATTCGCAATCAAGACTCCCATCAATGTGTCGAACATGGCTCCGGCACCCGCAGCCACCAGTGCTCCGGCTCCGGCTCCCTCTTCAGCACCCGCTCCTGCACCTGCTCAGACTCCGGCACAATAATCCCTACCAATCAGTCAGTACGAAGACTCTGAGCATATACTCAACTCACGATATTTGAAACATCCACATAAAGCAACAGCTGATTCATCACATGATGAATCAGCTGTTGCTTTATGTAGTCAATACTCAGAGGAAAGAGTGCCTCTATATCGCCCAAAAGTCCATCAAGGGAAGATGTATGGTTACTCATCGGTGAGCGGAGGGACCAAGGAATAGCTCGAACGACTACGCTTTGACGAGTGTATCGATGCGCCAGTCGGTAAGGGTGCGTGTCTCTGTCGAGAAATTGGCTCCCACGAGATATATC
>CAMWZE010000048.1 GCA_947178685.1 uncultured Porphyromonadaceae bacterium | reverse complement strand
GGCCTACTATCTCTCAGCTGCCATGATCGGTCTTGGCAACGGTCATATGTATCCCGCCTTCCTCAACATGTTCATCAAGCTTGCCCGTAACGACCAGCGTGGCACGGCCAACTCTTCGATCCTTACGGCATGGGATGTGGGCATGGGGCTTGGTATCATCACCGGTGGGTTCCTCTTGGAATACATATCTTATTCAGCTGCATTCTGGGGAGCCGCAGTAGTTCAAGGGGTAGGTACGTTGATCTTCTTCCTCTTCACACGCAATTTCTTCACCACCCGTCGTCTCGATTATATCGGATAAAAGCTCAAAAACAAAAATGGTCCTCTGTCATAGGAGGACCATTTTTTATTTTGGAGTTTCTTAGTTTTTGGACAGACCGAGGCGTGAGAATAGCCAAGTGCGGGTCTCCTCCGGCATCTCTTGCTTCTCGATTATCGAGGGGAGGCGATTATATCGGTCGTTGAAGTCAGTTATAAGCTCTTTAGCATTCTCCGGATGATAACCGATAGCCTCGAATATCACGCTCAAAGGACCGAAGTCTTCGGTCACTTCAAGATCTGCATACCGATTCTTGAGTTCACCGAATATGTCAACAAATCGATTCATGCGTCCAACTGAGCCATCGGTTATTGCTGCGTTTTCAGGGAACGTAAAGACTATATCGCTACCGTTCTGAATGGCGTCGGAGGGGAGAGCTACAGCCACTGAAAGCTCCTCGGGAATATAGCGGAAGTTGGCATCTTTACCATTAATGCTTACACTGACGGGGGGAAGTGTGGCCACAACCTTCACCTCCATATCTCTTGCAGATGGCATATCCTTATAAGAACCCTCCCTTGGCGACACATTTACCTTGAGATTATCCCCTTCCCGCTGTGCATTGATGCGGGTGAAAGCACATTCATCGGCATACCGGTCGTCGTTGCCGGCATCTTCATAGATTGAGAATTCACCCGAGATGCCGGGATAAATATTGATGGATAAGGGGGCAGCGTTGGAGCGGAGATTGTTGACATCCGGTTTATGATTAGGAATAACAGAACCGGCCTTGATGTAGACGGGATATTCATTCATTGCCATCTCCCTCTCATATTCCTTACCTCCGGAGAGAATGGTGCCTGTGGCCTCTTCATACCAATTGCCATCGGGAAGCCACACCTTAATTGTAGAAACACCGTTTTCAGCGGGAGAAGCCACCGGAGCAACGATCATTTCATCACCAAACATATATTGGTCGGGTGTATTGTAGGCTTTATCGACCGTAGGATAATCATAATACATGGGACGACATATTGAGACACCGGTGTCGTAAGCCTTACGCGACATGGTGTAGATATAAGGCACAAGACGATATCTCTCTTTCACAGCGTCACGTATCAGACTCAATGTAGAACGGTCGAAAATCCAGGGTTCCTTATTCAAAGGCACCTTCTTGTCGGCGTGGGTGCGCATGATGGGGCTATATACACCAAATTGGAAGAAACGGGTGTAAAGCTCCGGATCCATAACTGAGTCTGTAGGAAGCTGGCGGAAGCCGCCAAGATCATGTCCCCAGTAGCCATAACCTACATTAGAGGCGGTGCTGGTAAAGTAGGGCATATATTTAAGTGTCTCCCAAGTAGTGTAGCTGTCGCCGGAGAATCCAATCTGATAGCGGTGATTGCCAAGGCCTCCCCAGCGGTGGAAAATCATGGGACGCACATCCTCGGTATGCTTCATCTTGTTGTAGAAGGTATGATTGATCCACCAGGTGTTGTTGAGAGAATCAACCTTAGAATCGTAAAGAGCCTGCTGCCAGTCAATCCACCAGAAGCTGACCCCCTCCTTGGTCATAGGGTCGAGAATATGTTCAAACATGCTGTTCATGAAGCGTCGGTCAGACGACACCCACGGCACATCCTTCTTGCTTGCCGGATCGATTCCGTTTGCACGCGCCACCTCCGGATAAGCCTCCTCATAATATTTCACGCCGGAAGCGGGGTGGAGGTTAAGCGTCACCTTAAGATCTTTGTCACGGAGATAGTTGAGGAGCTTCGGAGGGTCGGGGAATAGCCTTTTGTTCCATGTCCATCCGGTCCAGCCTCCATGTCCCTCATCCGTATAGTGCCAGTCCATATCTATTACAAGCACCTCCACCGGTATGTCATAGGTCTCGAAATTATCTACGAGTTCACGGAGTTCATGGTCGGAATATGCCCACCATCGTGACCACCAGAATCCGAAGGCATAACGTGGAGGCATCGGAATCTTGCCTGATAGTGTGGTGAAGTCTTTGAGAGCACCTTTATAGTCGGTGCCATAGCCAAGGAAGTAATAATCCTGTGCACCTTTCTTAATCTTGCGTTTCTTTACCCATGGAATTGTGGGATCATCATCAAGGAGGAATCCTCTTGAATCGTCAATGAGAGTCCATCCGTCGCGGGCTATGAGTCCCTTTTCAAGCACACCTTTACGCGTCATCCATTTCCCCTCCTTATTGGTCCATTGCAGTTCCGGACCGTTCCACCAGTCGAGCGTGCGGGTTGTGCCCTCAAGATTATACTCCTGTTTAGTGCCCGGTGTCCATGTGAATGGAGCCACTCCTTCGGCCGAGACAATGGTGAGATTATCCGGAGAGAAGGGACCTTTCTCCTTCTTATAAGATAGTGTCATTTTCGGAGTGGTGATGGTCACGGTCTTTCCGTTGTCATCTACCTTGACATCAGTCTGCGGATATTGACGCTCGTAGGCCACGAAGCTTGGGTCATCGTTGAATTTGCCATCGGGGGCATATTCCATTCTTATGAGACCATCGGCCACTACGGTAAATCTTTTTGTCTTGTCTTTGTAGACCACTCCATCCGTTGTGTCGGCATAGGAAACGGCAGGCAGGAGAGCCGCCGAAAGTAGAATTGCGGAGAGGTTACGGGAAATCAGTTTATTCATGTCGGTTAATTTAAAAGATACACATACACCCGACCTTAAAGCAAGAGCAAATTTAACATAAAGTTTTTACCTGTGCAACAAATCTTATGCAAATTGTGAGGATTTTCATGAGTGTCTCAAGGTAATTGACTTCGTATGTATTGTGTGAAACAAGTTTATTATTGTCAGGTGTTTAGTAATTGTGCTGTACAATCGGGCACTCATTTTGTACGATTCCGCACGGTGTTTGTACGTTAACGACTGATGTTTGAATTTTTCAGCTACATGTAATTGTTTTACTATGCCTAATTTTGCGCCATCGAACATAACCGATGTGCATACACCTAACTAAAGTAACTAACCAACGATAACTAACCATGAATCGTAAATACCTATTAACAGCATTACTTTCCGTATCGCTTGGAGCCACGGCAGAGACATGGCAAGTCTCCTCTCCCGACAATCGTTTGGCGGTGACTGTGGATGCCGGAAAGGAAACTACCTATAGCGTAAGCCTCGACGGAAAGCAGGTGATAGCTCCCTCTCCGGTTGCAATGACTTTCGACAATGGAAAGTGCATAGGAAGGAATATGAAAGTTGTAGATGTTGTGCGCGACTCCAAAAACACCACCATCAAACCGGTGATAAGGCAGAAGAGTGCGACTATCGATGATAACTACAATAGCATGGAGCTCCGTGCCGGCGATTATGCCATAGAGTTTCGTGCCTATGACGATGGCTTTGGCTATCGTTTCCGTACAGAGTTCCCTGATTCTGTAAATGTGCTAGCTGAGCAGGCCACTTTCCGCTTCCCTGCCGACTATGAGACTCTTTTCCCGGAGGTGAAATCTCTTCTCACGGCTCAGCAACCTATGTTTACACCTTTAAAGCTGTCGGAAATTGAAACCGACCGTTATTGCTGCACTCCGCTTCTTCTTAAAGGTGACGATGGGCTGAGAATCTTTATCAGCGAGTCTGATCTCGATAATTATCCCGGCATGTTTCTGCGTCGTCAGGGTGCTTCGGAGTTTGCCGGAATGTATGCGAATGTGGCGGCCGAGGAGAAAACCACACCCGGAAGACAGATCTTCCCTGCCAAGCGACATGATTACATCGCGCGCACCGCAGGCACACGTACCTATCCCTGGAGAGCGGTGATCGTGACCGATAATGATGCAAATCTCATCACTAATCAGCTCATATATAAGCTGGCTCCCGAGGCTGAGGGGGATTACTCTTGGGTGAAACCCGGAAAGATCGCCTGGGACTGGTATAATGATCTTATGGTGACCGGGGTAGATTTCAAAAGTGGCATCAATAATGAGACCTATGAGTATTTCATAGATTTCGCCTCGAAAAACGGTATCGAGTATGTTGTGATTGATGATGGATGGTCGGAAGAGTGGGATGTCACCAAGACTATTCCTGAAATTGATATTGAGCGTCTTGTGGCTTATGGGAAAAAGAGGGGAGTCGACCTTATTCTCTGGGTGTCATGGGCTCCGTTCAGCGCTCAGCTTGATGAGGCTCTCGACCAGTTTGAAAAATGGGGCGTGAAAGGAATTAAGATGGACTTCATGAACCGCGATGATCAGGCGGTGGTGAATTTCTATTATGATGTGGCGCGTAAAGCTGCCGACCGTAAGCTTCTTGTAGACTTTCATGGAGCCTATAAGCCGACAGGCTGGTTACGTACCTTCCCGAATGTGCTCACTTCCGAGGGAGTGGCTGGTCTTGAAAACCATAAATGGAGCAGCAAGGTAACTCCGGAACATAATCTGGTGCTTCCATTCACCCGTATGGTTGCAGGCCCGATGGATTACACCCCGGGTGCCATGACCAACTATCATGAGAAAGAACATAAGGTTGACTACAGTCATCCGGCCTCGATAGGCACACGCTGTCATCAGCTCGGCATGTATGTGGTGTATGAAAGTCCGCTTCAGATGCTCGCCGACAGCCCTTCGAAATATTATCGTGAGCCTGAATGTATGGAATTTCTCTCTCAGGTGCCTGTGGTGTGGGATGAGACCCGGGTTCTTAAGGCAGCGATAGGGGAATATGCAGTGGTGGCACGCCGTAGTGGCGACACATGGTACATTGGTGGCCTTTCTGGTAAGAAAGGTTCGAAGTTTGAGATACCGCTCGACTTTATCAAGGGTTCGCACACACTTGTAAGTTGGGAAGACGGTGTGAATGTTGACCGGGATGCCTGTGATTTCGCACGTCGTTCTCGTAAAGTGAAAGGTGGCGACACAATTACAATAGATATGTATGATGGCGGGGGATATGCCGCTATCATCAAGTGAATCTGAATGCATCCGAAGGCATAATGGTATTTATCCATTACAGCATCAAAGATCGCCTTATGGGGCGACCGGGTATATATCAATCTTGAAATAGACTTAATATTATACTAACCTAAAATCTATAAAATATGATTTTACAGAATCACCTCACTTCCGGCAAATCCCTAATTACAGCCGGTGTGCTTGCGTTGGGAGCTACGGCTATGTATCCGCTTAATGCGATAGCCGCGTCACCTCAGCAGGTGCAGTCTGAAAAGCAGACCGTCACGGTGCAAGGTACAGTATTGGAGGCGCAGACAAATGAACCCCTCATCGGAGCTTCCGTGCTGGTGAAAGGCACCTCTACAGGCACTACCACCGATATTGACGGTAATTTTACACTTAAGGTTCCCGCCGGCTCAACACTGGTAGTTTCCTATGTAGGCTTCAATACTTTCGAGGGTAAGGCTCAGAGCAAGATGAACATCACCCTTTCAAGCAGTGCCAACGAGCTTGAAGAAATGGTAGTGGTTGGTTACGGTGTGCAGAAGAAAGCATCAGTGACCGGCGCTGTCTCCACAGTGAAAGGAAGCGATCTCAAGACTAACGGTGTGGCCAACGTCACCAATACTTTCGCCGGCCAGATTCCTGGCGTGGTTGCAAAGTCTAACGGTGGTGAGCCGGGCTCCGACTGGTCTGACATCTATATCCGTGGTAAGGGCACCCTCAACGACAACTCGCCGCTCATCATTATCGATGGTGTGGCAAGCCGTTCAGGACTTGAGCGCCTCAACCCTAATGATATTGAAAGTATCAACGTGCTGAAAGATGCCTCGGCTGCCATCTACGGTGCCGAAGCTGCCAACGGTGTAATCCTCGTGACTACTAAACGAGGCACAGTACAGAAACCGACAATCACTTATAACGGTACATTCTCTCTGTCGCAGATGACCCGCACCCCCAATCTCATGAACGCATATGAGAATATGGTGTGGACCGATGAAATTTCGCAATATAAAGGCCAGACTCCGCAGTATGAGAATGTGAAGGGGGGATATCTCGACGGCACCATCGATCATCGCCGTTATGGCGACACCGTATGGATGAGTGGTGTCTTCAACAAAGTCACCCCTGCCACCCGCCACTCCCTATCTCTTAACGGAGGCAGCGAGGTTGCCAGCTATTATGTGGCGGCCGACTACAACTATCAGAAGCCGAACTACAATAACACGAAGCTCAATTATCAGACATATCAGGTGCGTACGAATATCGATGCCAAGATTTGTCGCGACCTGAAGATCGGAGTCGATCTGGCGGCACGTCGTGAGCAGCGCAACAATGCGATCACCTCTACGAGCTCAATCTTCTGGGAGGCTATGATGGCTTATCCATGGCTCTACGACTTCTATCCCAACGGTCTGCCGGGCCCGGGTATCTCCGGAGGTAACAACCTTGCTCTTTTGATTGACGGCGAAACCACAGGCTACAACCGTATCCGTGATACTTATGTCGACACGAAGTTCTCATTTGATCTTCAGATGCCTTGGATCACCAAGGGCCTGTCGCTTTCGGGATATGCTGCTGTGGATTATCACGCTCGTGAGCAGAAGTATATGTACAATCTCTGGGATACATACACTTATAATCCTATCACTGAGGAGTATGATAAGAAGACCACAAACACCAATGGTGGCGTGATCGACCTTAACCAGAACCACGACGACAATTCACGCACCACTTTCATGGTGAAACTCGGCTACGACCGTGATTTCGGCGAGCATCACGTAGGAGCTTTCGTGGCTTATGAGCAGAGCAAGTATAGCGGTGAATATTTCTCCGCCTATCGTAAGAACTTCCTCACCTCATTCCCCGATTATCTGAACTTCGGTGCGGATCAGGATAAGAGCAACTCTGGCTATGGATATCATTCTTCACGCCAGAACATATTCGGCCGACTCAACTACTCTTTCATGGACCGTTATCTCGTGGAGTTCACACTCCGTCGCGATGGCTCGATGAACTTTGCTCCCGGTCATCGTTGGGGCACTTTCCCCGGAATCTCGGTAGGTTGGCGTTTCGGTCAGGAGAAATTTATCCAGGACAATACGGATATTGTTGACGACCTCAAACTTCGTGCTTCATGGGGTAAACTTGGTAATGACCGAGTATCGGCTTATCAATATCTGAGTGTCTACACTATGTCGAACGGAGCAATCCTCGGCACAGATCCGGAACTCAATAAAGGTTTTGCCCCCGGACGTATCGGCAATCCCTCAATCACTTGGGAGAAGGTCGACACAAAGAACATCGGTATCGACGGTTCTCTATGGCACGGACTTCTCGGATTCACCGCTGAATACTTCTATCAGAACCGTAAGGATATCCTCACTGCTAAGAATGCTTCAGTGCCTGATTACACCGGTCTTACACTTCCTGACCAGAATATTGGCGAGGTAAGCAATCAGGGTGTAGAACTTATGCTTACTCATCGCAACCGTATAGGTGATGTGAACTTCAACGCATCATTCAACTTTACCTATACCCACAACAAGATCATTTTCTTTGATGAGGCTCAGACAGTGCCGGAATGGCAGCGTCGCACAGGCAAGAGCATCGACACATATCTGATGTATAAGACTGACGGTATCTATCAGACCTGGGATGAGGTTAACAACACTCCGCATCTTGCAGGAGCGCAGCCCGGCGATATCAAGTACGTGGATGTGAACGGTGATGGTAAGATTACCACCGACGACCGTATCCGCAGCAATTTCGGTAACGTTCCCCGCATTGTGATGGGTCTTAACCTCGGTGCCGAATGGAAAGGAATTGGCCTTAATCTTACATTCACCGGCCAGACCCAGGTGCGCCAGATGATTGTGCCTTACTCCTACAACCTCGACAAGACATTCTTCTACAACCGTTGGATTTCAGCTGAGGAGACTCCCAACTCGAAATATCCACGTGCGTTTAACAAGGATGGCGACAACAATACCCAGTGGAGCGACTTCTGGTGTTACGATGCATCGTTTGTCCGTCTGAAAGATCTCACGGTTTCTTACAACTTCCCTTCGAAGTGGATGGAGAAAGCCGGCATGAACAGCCTCCGCGTATTCTTCACCGGTACCAATCTCTTCGTTCTTGACCACATTAAAGTGCAAGACCCTGAAATCAATGCTACATCCACCGGTCAGGGATATTCTCCCCAGCGTGTATTCACATTCGGTGTAAACGTCAGCTTCTGATCAGCATATGGCGTAGTCCAACCGGCCTCCTCTCTCAGGGAGGAGACTCGGTTGAAACCCGGAAAATCAATCAATAAAAGAAAAACTTATGAAATCTATAATAT
>CAMWZE010000047.1 GCA_947178685.1 uncultured Porphyromonadaceae bacterium | reverse complement strand
AAGCAGGAGCGCCATTACACGTCCCTGTCAGTACGCACGATGATTGACCCTGCCAATCTCACCATGGCCGCTCCCCCCTATGACTTCGACAGCTTGCTTAATGTCAGGAGCGCCCGGATGGAGCAGGCTCTCAAAGTGACCGGCTCAACCATAGCCGATGAATTTGCAGAGTTTCGTGCTGCTGTGGCTGATGCAGAATCGAAAAAGGATGATGCGTCATATCTTTCAGCCCGCAAATATTTTGACAGCAATGCCGACCCTGACACTGTCAGGAAATACAATGCCATAAAAAAGATAGAGGCAGATAAATATGAGGAAGTGAGAAACCGGTTCATCGCTGCTCATCCCTCCTACAATATCTCCGCCTACGAGACACAGCGCGAACTCGAGAATATTTTCAAATATAATGCCGCTCAGATCGATGCAATGGCCGATCTCGTGAAGGCTTGTCCCGACACGGCCCGCACCAATATGGTGGAGAAACGCCGTAAGTTTGCCCACCGTTATGAATTGGGTATGAAGTGTCCGCAGATTGATGTAACTACTCCCGAGGATGCTATTGTTGATTTCAACACCATGATCACTCCGGGAAAATTCACATTCATCGATTTCTGGGCTTCATGGTGTAGGCCGTGCCGTCAGGCCATTCCTCATGTCAAGGAGCTTTATGCCAAATATGGTGATAAAATGAACATCTACAGCATATCGGTAGATGAGAATGAGAAGGGTTGGCGTAAAGCTATGGAGAAAGAGGAGATGCCCTGGCCTCAGTTCATACTTAAAGGGGAGGATCAGCTCGGAAAAGGTAGCCGTGCTTTCTTCATCACCACAATTCCCCGTCTTATCCTGCTTGATGCCGATGGCCGGGTGATATGCTCCACCAACAGTCCTGATGAGATAACAGAGGTTATCGAAGCCAATCTCGGAAAATAAATCAGAAATCACTTCTTATGAAACAGATATTGCTAACAACTGTATTCGCGGCTCTCGCCGTGAATATCGGCTTGGCCGAAGGATTTACTATCACAGCCGACATACCGGGACTCTCTCAAGGGCGCACCGTAAAACTTGTGTCGCTCGGCGGTAGAAAAAACGACCTTGCTCAGGCAGTCTCCACCAACGGCACCTTCACCCTTAAAGGGAATGTCTCCTCCCCCACCCTTTGCGAAATTCGTATCGAGGGCGCAACGGATGAAGATATGGGGAATGCCCTGTCTCTCATGGTTGAGAATCTCGATATGAAGATCACAGCGCCTCATATCGACAGTATCCCCCCGGGCTTCTATGTGGGCACTCCCGGTCTGGAAAAGTCGCGCTATGTGAAAGTGGCAGGCGGACAGGCTCAGAAAGAGCTCGATGAATACAACAGCTATATGTATCCCTATAATTATGCTACGAAAAAAGCCCACTACAATGCACACTGGGATGAAAACCGCGACCGCAGCAAGGAGGGTAAGGCACGTCTACAGAAAGAGCTTTCAAAAGCTTCGATAGCCGAGGCAAAAGCCGAGAAGGAATTCGTAAATGCTCATCCCGACTATGTGATCTCCGGCATCAAAATCATCGGTATGCTCGACTCCCCGTTCGGATATTCGAATGAGGAACTCGATGCTATGAAGAAGTCAGTAGCCGGAATGTGGGATAAGGATATGCTCCGTCGTGTAGAGGAGAGGATCGAGAAGAGCCGCGAATATCCACGTCTCGCACCCTACACCGATTTCACGGTGCTCGACACTGATGGCAAGGAATGTAGTCTTTCAAGCAAACTTGATCCCAATAAGTATACTCTTGTAGATTTCTGGGCCTCCTGGTGCGGACCATGCCGACAAGCTATACCCCACGTAAAGGAGTTGGCCAACAAGTATGACGGGAAGCTCGATGTCATTTCAGTGTCTCTCGACAGCGATGAGCAGGCATGGCGTAAGGCTATGGAAGCGGAGAAGATGCCGTGGATTCAGCTCTGGGCCGACAAGCCTCATGTTGAGGCGGTAAGCAAGCCTTATAACATCACGGGCATTCCTTTCATCATGCTTATCTCTCCCGACGGCAAGATAGCATTCGGTGGACATAATCCTGACACTCTCTCAGAGTTCCTCTCCACCACACTCTGACAACTATACAGATTGCAATACAGATACACAGACACAGATACAGATACACACAATACTCAAAGGTTTATTAAATTGTTTCAGGATAAAAGGTGTTTAAGTAAAAAGTTACATTTTGTAAATTTCATGATATTTGGTGTTTAAGTAAAAAGGTTACACATATATTACATCACAACATAACCATTAAACAAGTAATTGAAGCAATGACGAGGGCCGTGGCATGATGATATGCCACGGCCCTCTGTTTATATCTTTTATTTATCTTCAGACAGTTGCACTCTCATATTGAGAGACGACGAAGGGTGGAGAGGAGCTCCTGATTGATTGGTTTGTCGTTCTTGATAGCCTTTGTGAAGGGCACATACACAATCTCATCGTTCTTGATGCCGATCATTACGTTACGCTGGTCATCAAGAAGGGCATCAACAGCAGCCGCTCCCATGCGTGAGGCGAGTATACGGTCGTGTGCTGTCGGTGAACCGCCTCGCTGAAGGTGACCCAGGATAGTGACGCGCACATCATAGTTGGGATACTCATTCTTAACACGCTCGGCGAGACCCATAGCTCCTCCGGTGGCCGGTGATTCAGCCACAAGCACTATAGAAGAGTTCTTGGATTTGCGGAATCCGTTGGCAATAAGTTCATCAAGCTGGTCAACCTGAGTGGAGATCTCCGGAATAATGGCTGCCTCGGCACCGGATGCGATTGCACCGTTGAGAGCAAGGAAACCGGCATCACGCCCCATAACCTCGATGAAGAAAAGGCGCTCGTGGGATGTTGCTGTGTCACGGATCTTGTCAACACAATCCATAATCGTGTTGAGGGCCGTGTCATAACCGATGGTTGAGTCTGTGCCATAGAGGTCATTGTCGATGGTGCCCGGAAGACCCACAACCTGGAATGAGAACTCATTGGCGAAGATACGTGCACCGGTGAGCGAACCGTCACCTCCGATCACAACCAGACAGTCTATGCCATGACGCTGAAGCACATCGTAGGCACACTGACGTCCCTCGGGAGTCTGAAATTCCTTGCAACGTGCTGTCTTCAGAATGGTGCCACCACGCTGGATGATATTCGACACATTCTGGGTAGAAAACTCCTCGATCTCATCGGTGATGAGGCCGCGGTAGCCTCGTTTGATACCGTATACTTTGAAACCGGCAAAGATCGCCGCCCTGGTCACCGCGCGTATCGCCGCATTCATGCCGGGGGCATCGCCTCCCGAGGTAAGGATACCTACTGCTCTTTGTTTTGTCATACCTTTTCTATTTCATTCAACTTAGGCCACAAAGATAATATTTTGTCGGGGAAGTGCCAAAAGTTTTAGAAAAAGTTGTTGCGTCTTTTTCTAAGTAGTTGCGAATATCAAGTGTCTTCATAAAACAAAGAGAGCCGCTCACCTCCCGGTGAACGGCTCCCCCGCTGCCTTCGGTTCCGCCATCACTGCTTTGCACAGGTGACGACGGCTTCCGTTACCGAAGTACAGACGATAGAAATTACTAATGTATATAACCCAAAATTTAGACAATTATGTTTTTCGTGTCAGGTATAGTTTTAAGGCCCTAAAACATATCTAAGTCATGAAAAAAAGTTTTCTGTAATTTCCGACATCGCACAATCTGAGCTTGCACAATTGTCGTGCTGTGTCGGGTTCATTATATCGTTGCTTAAATGGTCACCTGCATGGTGGCCGACAGTAAAGGACTGATAAAACATTTCTAAAAAATTTTTGTTGCAGTAGTAAAGTAATCAAGATGAAACTCCGGTTGCGGAAAGACCCGTTTCCCGTGTCGTTTCGATATAGAAACGCGGGGTATTGCGTGAATATTAGTGTAAAAACGTAAAAAAAGCCTAAATCTTGATTTTATCAAAACTTAGGCTTTTTTCTATATGATACTGATAAAAGATTCCCTCTCGTGCGGGGATCGCTCTCTTAGAGCAAATGGGGGAAATTGGCCATGGTCACGGCCGCTGCGGCAGCTTCTGATCCTTTATTGCCAAGAACGCCACCGGCTCTGTCAAGCGCCTGCTGTTCGTTGTCGACCGTAAGAACTCCGAACACCACCGGCGCACCTCCACGTGCGTTCAGTTCGGCAGTGCCTTGGGCCGCTATCTGGCACACATAATCGAAATGGGGTGTGTCGCCCCGGATAACACAGCCAATCACAATCACAGCCTCTGTCTTATGTCCGTTGACCCTGGCGGCCTCAAGTGCCACTGCGGCTGCATTTACAAGCTCCACTGTGCCCGGGACTGCAAGCGACTTGATACGCTTCTCGTCGACACCGGCCTTGAGAAGCACATCGATAGCTCCGTCGCGCAGGGCATGAGTGATGCGTGGATTCCAGTCGGCCGTAATCACATAAAAATTGCCGGCCACTTCGGGATTGAGTACCGGGATTTCCAGCTCTGCCCCGTTAGTATTTAATATGGTGCTCATCTTATCTCTTATTTATCTGTTTCATCTTCTGAAGCCGGCACCTCTTCCTTTGGCTGAGTCGCCTCTTCCTCCTTGGAATCTTCAGGAGTTTCAGCCTCCTTGGCCGGTTTCTTCGAGAACTTCGATTTGGCCGCCAACGAAACATTTCTCAAGAATGTCTTCCAAGCGGAATCATTCTGCTGATCATTGTTTATCACCTCGATCAAGGCAAGGATGTCTCGTTCAAGCTCTATTGTCTCGAGAGCCTCGGCATGAGGGAGTATGGCATTGAGCAGACGCAATGCGCGCGGGCGCATGGCCTTGAGACGCATCATTATCTCTGCCATCTCAAGCGTCATCTTAACCTCCTTGCGCGTAACGCGTCCGGTGCGCTTCTTGGAATACTTGATAGCCTCTGCATAGAATTTTAACGATGCCTTCAGATCTCCTGTGGAGGCAAGGAGCTGACCTACGTTGCGGAGTGAATCCACAAGCTTGTCGGTGGCAGCCACCACTCCGGCATTAACCTTCTCATAGAGAGCACCGGCGTTAATCTGCTGCTTCACCAAGAGGTCAAGGGCCTTCTTGCGAGAGCGCAAGATGCGGGTGGACAGCTCCATGGCAAGGATATGGAATTTGCCGAAACGGTTCTCGTCGGTCTTAACCAGACTGTCGAGCACCTTGAAAAGCACATCGAGTTCCTTCTCACTCTGTTTGTAATTCTTGAGAGCGAAGTGAATCTCCGAAAGATCGAAAAGAAGGGCTACAAGAAGGGCGCGATACTCAGTGTTATCGTAAGCCGGAAACTCCCGCATGGCGAGCAGTGCCGACACTGTGCGCTCCATTGCATCGAGGTATCTTTCTTCAGCCAATAACTCTCCGGCTGCCTTGCGGCAGGCAAGAGCCTCGCTTAGGATGGCGAATTCTTTCGACTCTTTGTCGAACAATTCTGTCATCAAGGGTATGTCTATCTGTGTCATTATATCGTGTGATTTTTACTCTTTAGCTTTTTTAAGTGAATGGCCTTCATAATCGTCGAGCATCTTTCTCCACTCTTCCGGGAGAGGGCGCGAATGGCCCGTGGATGGGTCGAAGCTTACCATGATGGTCTCGCACATTGATTTTATCTGTCCCGTTCTCTTCTCCCTTATGGCCTGGAGAAGACGGAAACTCTTGTCGTAGACTGCAGTGCAGGCCGTGAGCACCTCAATATCCTCCTCAAAATAGATTGGAGCCATATACGCACAGTTTACATTGGCAATCACCGTGTCAACATGTTTCCATTCCACCTTTTTGCCTTGCACCGCCTCGAAATAGCGTGCCTTGCCGGTGTCGTAATATGAAAAATAAACAGTGTTGTTCACATGCCCCAGCACATCCACGTCGTTGAAACGTATCTGCACCGGGGTCACGCTGCGGAAGAGAGATATATCCGGTAGATTATTTGGATCCATAGTCAATTATATTGTTTTGGAACGGAGAAACGTATCTCCTCTATTATAACGCGTCCGAGGCGTGAATTGATTGCTCGGCATAGCTTCGACCTGTTCATTGTGAGTTCATGGCGCAGGGAGGCGTTGCGCACACCGATGGTCATCACACCGTCTCTTACCGTGGGACGCATGCACTGAGCCGCGAGATCGGGCCCTACGATTATACTCCATGCCTCCACCGCCTTACGTTCATCAAGACGGTCTTGCATGCAATTGTCCTGAAAGGCGAGGCGCAGAACGTCGCCTATGCTCTGGCTTTGTATACGTTCCATTGTCAGCGACTGCTTAAAGGTGAGAATTCCCCGTTTGCCACATGGATGAGTGAATAAGGGCCCTCGATCCCCCCCACTATGTCGTCCAGATGCTTACGGTTGGTGTCGGTTATGAATATCTGCCCGAATGTGTCGGAGGCTGTCACCTCATGCATTATATTCTCCACTCGTGCGGCGTCGAGCTTGTCGAAGATGTCGTCAAGAAGGAGAAGTGGAGTTGAGCCGCCGGTTGATTTCAGATAATCGAATATGGCGAGACGAAGGGCTATGGTGAATGTCTTCACCTGCCCCTGGCTGCCGAGCTTGCGCAGGCTGTAGCCGTTGAGCCCGGTGTCAAGATCATCCCGATGAACTCCGGCCGACGTATAACCTAAGGCAAGGTCCTTACCCCTACGCTCGGCAAATAGCTCTGCCAGACTCTTAGTGTCGAGCTGGCTCTTATATTCCAATGTGGTGGATTCCCTGTCGCCTGAAAGACGAGCGTAGCATGTCTCTACCTTCGGGGCAAGCATCTCGGTCCATTCCTTACGGCATGCATGGATGAATGAAGCGGCCTCCTCCAGTCCTGTCTCGATGCTCTCGAAAAGAATTGGATCGTTCATTCCGGCACGGAGTAGCTTGTTGCGGCTCTCCAAAGCCCTGTTATAACGTATGAGTGTGGCCAGATATTCCGGTCTTGCCTGGGAAATCACCGTGTCCATCAGACGACGCCGGTCCTCCCCCGGCCCCCTTATTATATTGGAGTCATCGGGGGTGACCGTCACAACCGGATAGCGTCCTATGTGCTCTGAAAGACGCTGGTATTCCTTCCCGTTCCTCTTCAGAGTCTTTGCCTTCCCTTTGGTGAAACCGCAGGCTATGGTGTCGGTAAGGGCACATTCCGAGAGGAAGTCACCCTTCACCATAAGCATCTCCTCGCCGTGTCTCACCAGGGCATTGTCGGTGAGCGAGGTCATCGGCCGGGCCATGCTCAGGAAATGGATTGCCTCGAGAAGATTGCTTTTTCCCATGCCGTTCATCCCCAGAAGGCAGTTGACTCCCGGGGAGAACTCAAGGGTCGCGGCGGCGATATTCTTGAAATTGAGTATGTCGATGTTTTTTAGAATCATTCGTCATCTTTTACACCATAGGCCAGATCACCGGCATCTCCCAGGCCGGGCACAATATAGCTATGGGAGTTGATTTCCGGATCTATCGATGCTGTCCAGATTGTGGTGATACCGCTCGGCAGCACATCGCACAGGTATTCCATAGCTTGACGCGATGCTATCACCGAGGCGATGTGAAGGCGTGCCGGTGTCCCCTTCTTGAGAAGCGCACGGTAGCCGAGCTCCATTGAGCTACCGGTGGCAAGCATCGGGTCGATCAATATCACAGTCTTTCCGTCTATACGGGGAGTGGCCATATATTCCACAAGCACATCAAACTGATCGCCCTTCTCCTTGTAGCGGCGGTAGGCGCTCACGAAAGCATTCTCAGCGTTGTCGAAGAATTTGAGGAAACCCTCGTGAAACGGAATGCCGGCACGCAGGATTGTGGCCAGCACGATTTTATCGGTGATTTCATGACACATTGCATAGCCCAGCGGGGTCTGAACCTTATCCTGAGTATAGTTAAGGCGCTTCGATATCTCATAGGCCATGATCTCACCGATTCGTTGCAGATTGGTGCGGAAACGCATCGGATCGTTCTGGATGTTTATGTCGCGGAGCTCTCTCATATAACGGCTCACGAGACTTGGAGTCGTAGCGAAGTTGATGATTTCAATATCGTTCATAGTTTTAGATGGAATCGGGGAGCTTTCCGGCGGCTGAAAGCAGCCATGCAGCGCCACAGGTGTTATACGATTTTATTATCTATAACCGTTACCGGTTGGATTTTATCTTGTCGGCAAGTATATGGTTTGCCGCTTCCTTATCTTTCTCTATCTGGAGGCGCAGCGCATCGATCGATTTAAACCGCATCTCGTCGCGCAGACGCTTTATGAATATGAGCGTCACGTGGTGGCCGTAGAGATCTCCATCGTAGTCTATTATATGAGCCTCGATGGTGCGGTCGTCTCCTCGCCTCACTGTAGGTCGGGTTCCGATGTTCACCACAGCCTTATGGCGTTTCCCATCGGGGAGCACAGCCATGGCGGCATACACCCCGTTGGCGGGAACAGTAAGCTTGGGCGCGGGGTCTATATTGGCAGTGGGGAAGCCGATAGTGCGACCGAGACGGTTGCCCGTCACTACATTCCCCGAAAGCGCGTAGCATCTCCCCAGCATAATAGCGGCTCGCTCCACATC
>CAMWZE010000046.1 GCA_947178685.1 uncultured Porphyromonadaceae bacterium | reverse complement strand
GTCGCAGTCGAATGTAGGACGTTTAGGACTCATGAAGACAGCTTCCTCCAAAGCAGTACCACCGGTGAAGCGGTAGTCACCCAACATCTTGTCGTTAGGGGGAAGAACGGCTTTACGCAGCGAGGAACAATCGGAAAATGCATAGCTTTCGAGCTCGGTGATGCTCACCGGTAGAGTGATCTCAGAGAGGGATGAACAGAAACTGAAGGCGTTGCTACCGATATGGGCCACCCGACCCGGTATGCTGATTCCGTCGAGACTGCCACAATAGGCGAAAGCATGGCTGCCGATATCCTTGAGCCCTGAGGGGAGCGACACCTGACGCAGGTCGCTACACCATGCACACATGTAACGCGGCACCACAGTGACTTTTGCAGGTATGGCGATGCTCTGCAGGGAACTGCATTCACGGAAGGCACCCTCTCCGATCTGAGCTACGGATGAAGGTATGGTGATCTCACGGAGTCCGGTGCAGCCTAAGAAGGCATAGTCACCAATCTTGCGTAGCGAAGAGGGGAGCTCTACACGCCGTAGGTTGGTGCAATCAGCGAAGGCATAATCGGGTAGAGCGGTTATGCCGGTGGGGACAACCGCTACGGTATCAGCCGGGGTGATGCCGCATATCTTAGAGGCGAACCCCGGAATATCGGTATTATGCGCAAAGGCGGAACCGCTTGTGAGCAGCACCGCCAGATATAATGTGTGAAATATGTATCTTAATTTTCTTCCCATATAGAAAGAAACGTTTATCAAGCCATCTTATTTTGTGTCATCTCATTTGGAGAGGGCCATGACGCCGTCGTAGGGATTGCCGGCGTTGGGGGTAACCTCCAGGATGAGGAGGAAACGTCCGGAAGCATCCGGCTGAGTCTGCTCGCGGAGAGTTACGTTGATGCTGTTGCCATCGTAGCTTCCGAGTGCTGAGAAGAGTGATGGATCCTCACCCTTGTCTGCAGCCGTTCCTACTATTGAATTCATATCATACATCTCCTGAAGAAGAGAGCTGCAGAAGGCGCATTGGTTGCGGTTGGCATCCTCACGGCAACCGGAGGTGTATGGGAATATGAAGAAGTAGCTGAAACTGCTGAGAGAGTCTTTATCGAACTGAGCCACTGCCGACACATCGGGAGTCATGCCTGAGTAATTTACACGATAACCGTCGGTGCTCTCAAACCATATGCCGGTCTTATCGATTTCGGGACGCACCTTGAGTGCCTTCACCCCTTTCTCGGCTGTCTCTTTGCGGGAGAGGGTGCCGTTGCCCGATTCGGGAAGGTCAAGCGCGCCATACACTTTTGTCACAAGATCGGCAGCTGTCACGATTATGGGGGAAACAGCCATAGATGCTATGCCCGGGGTAAGAATGTCAAGTTGTGAAGCGGCCATCAAGGCTTGTTCCTCCTGACCGGGATTCTCCGGAGTCTCGGAGGCGTATACCGGTGTGGAGACAGCCGGAACGATAAGAGCTATCAGAACCAAGGCTAATGCCTTTATCGAGAGGGGAGATATGGCGCGGAGAGCAGAAATTGACTTCATAGGTGTCGGGGTGTATTTCAGTTAAAATTCAGGTGAATTAAATCAATATGTCAATGCGTTTGCGATTGACATATCTGAATAACTGAAAAGCACCGCAGTTGGTTCACGTTTCTGTTGTTAAATATGATTGTTAAATTTTTCAATCATTAAGCAACTGCTTGCTAATAAGCTTCGATCACCTCGATGTCGCCTAATCCGGCCTGGAGCTGAGCGGGAGTGATTCGTGTATAAGTGCGGTAATTGGCCGGATCGGGTTCCAGGTCTTTATTGAAGAAAATCTGGATTATCTCGAATTTGGCATCTTCGTCGGTCTCCTCTGTAAGAGGTGTGGCCACCCAACATAGCGTGAGTTCGGTCGAGGTATTGCTAATGACTTTGTCCACCTGTAGCAGTCCCTCCTCGTCTTGACGGAGTATGAGTTCCGACACCGGTTCGTATAGATAGGTCAGCTTCTGCTTGAGCCAGAATTTCTCCTCTCCGAATTCCACGAGATTATACTGATAGATCCAGTCGAGATCCTCGATCTCCATGAATTCATCGGCTCCCCGGCTATAGATGCCATAGAGGGCATCGTTGTGTTTGGGAGCGGGTATGTCGTCGCTGCATCCGGTGAGGGAGATCACCACCATAGCGAGCAAAGAGGCAATGAGGTATTTAAAACGATTCATATGTATATAAGTATGTAATTTTAAAAGGGGATGTGCCGGAATAAAATATTTTGGCACATCCCCTGCTTAATTGTCAAATGCCTTACATCAAGATCCCTCTATTTGATTGTGAGGGAGAGTGGCGTGTAGTTCCATGGAAAACGTACGCTCAATGTGCGGGTGGCTGCATCGTATACATATCCATATTGGCGTATCATCTTCAGGCTTCCCGCCTCCTCAAGCTGCGTGCCATCGGAGAGGGAGACGTTCTTCGGCTTGGCAACATCCATTATCTCGAAAGTCATCATCCTCACTTCAGGCATGCCCACATAGCTTCCGCCGTTGGTGCGCATTGCGATCTCTATGCCACGGGCACTCTTCTCGCCGGTGAAGGTGGTGAGCTGATATTTCCCATCGGCAAGCGAGGTGGGCGACTTACGGTCGTCGTCGAAAAGAGTGTAATTTGTCTCTTTTGCCGAGGGATAGTAGCGCACAGTGATGAACTGCGGGTTATACTGCGTCACGTTCTCGATGGGCTGGTTATACTGAGGTATGAATGATCCGGCGCGCACGAACATAGGGAGCTGGTCGAGGGGTGCCTGTACAGTGGCTTCCGAATCCCCCTTATATCGCAAGGTGGGATTGTTCCAGTTGATCCATTCCCCGGCCGGGAACACTACCTTGCGTGTGCGGGCTCCCGCCTCGGTCACCGGAGCAATAAGCACCTCGTCGCCCCAAAGATATTCATCGGTTACATCCGCATACTTCGGATCAGGATTGTCACCTCTGAAATTGAGGGGACGTGCGAGTGGAAGACCCTCGGATGCATTCTCATATGCGAGCGTGTAGTTGTAGGGCAGCCATTCGTAGCGCATCTTTATGAATTTCTTCAGAATCTCTTCGCTGCCTGGATAATGGTAAGGCTCCGGCTGCTGCTGGGCATGAGTGCGCATCATCGGAGTGAATGCGCCTGTCTGCACCCAACGCACATATAGCTCTTCGTCTCGCGGATTTGCCGGATCAACGGCGAAGCCACCGAGGTCAGAACCCATATAGGCAAGGCCGGAGAGACCGCTGCTAAGCATAAGGTTGACCTGAGGCTGGAATCCACCCCAGGAGCGTGACACGTCGGTGGTCCAGGGGAATACACTGTAACGCTGCAGGCCGGCTGTGCCGCCACGCATCATAAGCAGAGGACGCATTTCGGGGAAGTCCTTACGAAGCCCCTCGTAGATGAGACGGCTCCATTCGTTGCCATACAAATTGTGATACTGTGGGGCTGTCTCGCCGTTGGCATGAACGATTGTGCGCGGGTGTACCTCCGGTTCACCGAGATCGCCCCACCAACCGGCCACACCCTCTTCAGTGAGTCCTTTCAGTCGGTTCCATAGCCATTCCCGTGTCTCGGGATTGCTCACGTCAATCATGCCGGCGTCGCCCACCCATGTGGTGACGTCGTGAGTGTTGCCGAGAGAGTCCTTGGCAAGCATACCACGCTCCGACAAGAAATTATAATTGTCGATGGCTCCGATCTTGTTGACGTAGGGCTGGGATATGAGCACCATATTCACCCCCTTCTCCTTTAGGTAGGAAAGCATCTTCTTATGATCGGCCCATTGCTTCGGATCCCATTCAAGGCGTCCCATGTCAGTCTCCACGCCATACCAGTAAAGGTCGAGCACGATGCCATCCACCGGATATCCGCGTGTCTTCAGAGAATCGATCGCACCCTCGGCCTCACCCTGATTGTGGTAGCCGTACTTCGAAGTGATGTAACCAAGGCTCCAGAAAGGGGGGAGGTCCTGACGCCCGGTGAGCTTAGTGTAGCCCTTGGTTGTCTCTGCCAGCGACCCGTTGCCGTTGATGAAATAGTAGGAAAGGGGCCATGGAGTGTCGGATGTATATGTGATTGTGTCGCCTATCACGAGATTGGCCTCGTTGTAGTCGTCGAACAGCACTCCGTAGCCCAGGTCAGACACGATGTAGGGCACGGAGATTCCCATCTGCGAGATACGGGGATCGCCGGCGGTGTATCCGTAGTTCTGTCGGTTGTACATCGTCAACGTGTCGCCATTGAGATTGAGGGAGTGACCCCGTTCTCCGGCACCATAGAACACCTCTTCCGCGTTTCCTTCGAGCGTGATGGTTTTCACTCCGCCCGAGTTGTCCACACCCTTCACCTCATTGAGTATGATGTCGCCGTGGGGATCGTGGAAAGTAACTCTTCCCGTGTTGCGGTCAATCCGGGCAGTAGTGGAGGCTGTGGTTATATAGAATGCATCCGGGGTTGCAGAAGTGCGCACATCCACTCTCTCCGGAGCAAGTATTGCCGATTGCGAAGGCCTGTAGGATAGTTTTGAATCTTTCGGCAGGGTGGTGACGCGGAAGATGTCGGCGGTGAGGGGCTGGATACTCACGATCCCTTTAGGGGTGTCAATCTCATATGCCCCCTTCACGTTCTTCAGCTCGGCATTGTTCTGTGCGAAGATCAACCCTCCGGCTCCCGCCATAGCGAGAGCCGTCAGGGTGATGAATACCGTTTTTTTAGTCATAGAGGTGAGATTTTGGAGGTGAGATTTAGAGTTCAAGATCGCCGTCGGTGATCACATGCCAGGGAAGGCCGGATGCGGCGAGCTTCTCGAGGAACGGATCCGGGTCGAACTCCTCTACATTGTGCACTCCCGGCATTACCCACTTACCGGTAAGGAACATATAGGCACCTACCATTGCGGGGACACCGGTGGTATAGCTTACAGCCTGTGCGCCAGTCTCCTTGTAGGCGGCCTCATGAGAGCAGTTGTTGTAAATGTAGTAGGTAGACTCCTTACCCTCCTTGTCAAGGCCGGATATGCGGCATCCGATTGATGTCTCGCCGGTATAGTTTTCTCCGAGCGAACCCGGATCGGGGAGAACAGCCTTGAGGAACTGGATCGGTATGATCTCACGGCCCTCATACATCACTGGGTCGATACGGGCCATGCCTATATCCTGAATAACCCGGAGGTGTGTGAGGTATTCCTGGCCGAATGTCATCCAGAAGCGGGCGCGGCGCAGGGTGGGGAAATTGATTACGAGGCTCTCGAGCTCCTCATGGAAGAGAAGGTAAGACTCGCGCACGCCGATATTGGGGTAGGTGAGGGGACGGTGCACCTCAAGATTCTCTGTCTCCACCCATTTGCCATCTTCCCAATATTTTCCTTTCTGAGTGATCTCGCGGATATTGATCTCAGGATTGAAGTTTGTGGCGAAAGCCTTGCCGTGGTTTCCGGCGTTGCAGTCTACGATGTCGAGATAACGCATCTCAGAGAAGTGGTGCTTGTTGGCGTAAGCCACGAAGACAGCGGAGACACCCGGGTCGAATCCGCATCCGAGGATAGCCGTGAGTCCGGCCTTCTCGAAGCGCTCACGGAAAGCCCACTGCCAGCTGTATTCGAAATGGGCCTCGTCTTCAGGCTCGTAGTTGGCTGTATCAAGATAGTTTACTCCACACTGGAGGCAAGCCTCCATGATGGTGAGGTCCTGATAGGGGAGAGCCACATTGATGCAGATGTCGGGCTTATGGCGGCGGAAGAGCTCACAGAGTTCCTCCACAGAATTGGCGTCGACCTTGTCTGTGGTGATGTTGGGGGCACCGATACGTTCAGCCAGACGATCGCATTTCTCTTTAGTGCGCGATGCGATTACAATCTCGTTGAATACGTCAGGATTCTGGGCGCATTTCGCGGCCACTACTGTTCCGACGCCACCGGCGCCGATGATCACTACTTTTCCCATTACTTATGTTTTAGTTTTGTCGTTGTTTCGTTAAGCGGTAAGACGGGTTACCTTATGTTATAACGAATTTATGATACTTGTATTGACATTTGGAACTGCCACAATGTGCAAATTTAATCATTTTTTATTAATTTTGCAGTAAATCACAACATAAGTATGTGTCACAAATTAAAGATAAGTATCTACGGACAATATAATGAGGACATATACGGATGATGTTTCATGCCGTTTTGATGACGTGATGAAGTGTAGTCATGACAGAAAACCGGTGGTAAAGTCGCCATCCACGGCGACAAAGAATAAGTTGACAGAAAGATACTTACCCAGATATGGAGATAATAATCGATAATATAGAGAGTGTGGCCAATGCCGCCACGCAGTTTATAGCCGGCATGGGAGAGCGCAGACTATTCGCTTTCTACGGTGAGATGGGAGCCGGAAAGACCACTTTCATTGCGGAGGTGAGCCGTCAGCTCGGAGCTACCGAGGATTCCGGCAGCCCTACTTTCAGCATTGTAAATGAATATACCGACAGGGAGGGTAATCCCATCTATCATTTTGACTTCTATCGTCTTGATTCTCCCGCAGATGCTCTTGAAATTGGCGCGGAAGATTATTTCTATTCCGGAGCTGTTTGTCTCATGGAATGGCCGGAGAAGATCGGCTCCCTTTTGCCGGATGAGGCCGTAAAAGTTGCTATCGATGTTCTTCCCGACGGGCGTCGCCGGATATATTGGACTTGATTGTTATGAAAATCATAGAGTTGGATGAAACCGCCTCCACGAATACGTGGGTGTCGGAAAACAGGGATTCTCTTGAGATGCCTACGCTTGTGTACGCCCGAAGTCAGTCGGCCGGACGGGGACAGCGTGGCAATTCATGGGAGTCACAGCCGGGATGCAACCTTTGTGCATCGGCATTTTTCACCCCTGATGGTGTTGAGCCGCAATTGCAGTTTGCTGTGTCGGAGGCTATAGCGCTTGCCGTGGTAGATCTGCTGGCGGCATATGGCGTGGAGAGTAAGGTGAAATGGCCCAACGATATATATGTGGGCAACCGAAAGATATGTGGCATACTTATAGAGCATGCCGTGACCCCCGGACGTATCCTGTATACCATAGCCGGCATGGGGGTGAACCTCAACCAGCGTGAATTCCTGAGTGATGCCCCCAACCCCGTGTCGCTCACGCAAATCACCGGACGCGAATATGATGTTGCCGAGGCTGCCGAATTGCTTTCCTCTATGATAGAGAAGCGTCTGGCGTCAATATGCACATACCCCGATCTGCACCGCGAGTTCTTAAGTAAGCTCTGGCGCGGTGACGGCGGTTTTTATCCATTCATCGATCGTCTGAGAGGTGAGCAGATAGAGGCACGTATAGCTGATATCGCCCCGGACGGAATAATCACGCTTGAACTCACGGAGGGCGACCGCCGTTCCTACGCATTTAAGGAGATCGAGTTCATTCTGCCAAATCGTTTATAATAGAACTGAATAGAACTAACTTAGATATGAAGAAGTATTTAGGATATGCCATACGCTATGGCCTGCCGGTGGCGCTCACTGTGTTGCTGGTGGTCTATATGTTCAAGAAGGTAAACTTCTCCGACATGTGGGATCTCATAAAGCATGGTGTGGATTACTGGTGGATTCTGGCAGCTATGGGTATCAGCGTGTTTTCCCACGTTTTTCGAGCCGCGCGTTGGCGTCTGCAGCTCAACGCATTGGGCATCTATCCACCCTTCATGGCGCTGTGTTGCTCAATATTCGGCTGCTATGCACTTAACCTTGTGTTTCCGCGTCTGGGAGAAGTGTGGCGTTGCACCTATGTCGCGTCATCGCAGAAAGCGGGATTCACCACGGTATTGGGTTCCATGATAGGCGACCGTCTTGCCGACACGTTGATGGTGCTCCTCCTCCTTCTTCTATGTCTGGTGGTGGCCAGTCCGGCCCTTGAGGCCTTCCTGACGAAATATCCGATAGGACGTGATATCGTAGACCTGCTGTATCAATGGTGGTTCTGGGTGGCGGCCGTCGGCGTGTTGCTGTTGGGTTGGGGTTTGCTCTATCTGTTGCGCAATACACGTGTTGTGATCAAGCTTAAGGAGATGCTGCTGAATGTGTGGCAAGGTTTCAGCGTTGTTGTGACTATGCCCGGCCGTTGGCAGTTTGTAGGCTACACTCTCTGCATCTGGGGATGCTACTATTTCCAGCTTTATGTGGCGTTCTATGCGTTTGACTTCACACGAGAGCTATGCACGGCTCCGGGCAATTTCGGAGGTCTTATTCCTTGTCTTGTGGCGTTTGTGCTCAGCTCCATCAGTATGGCTATCCCCTCCAATGGCGGCCTGGGACCGTGGAATCTCGCGATAATGTTCGGCCTTGCAATCTACGGTGTCACTGACGCGCAAGGCACAGCTTTCTCCATGTTGCAATGGAGCGGCCAGACAGTAATGCTGATAATTCTCGGCATCTACACTATGGGCTATATATCGCTGACAGGCCGTAAGAAAACTGTATAAATCATCCGTATATGTCGCGATATGATCGTGGCATATACGGATGGTATTTTTCCGTTGTCATTATGGCGCGAAGAGGTTTCACATCTTAACGACAGTGAGAAAATATTTCAGAGTACTGCAAGGTATATATT
>CAMWZE010000045.1 GCA_947178685.1 uncultured Porphyromonadaceae bacterium | reverse complement strand
CTATATTATAGACGGAGTGCCTACCGACAATATCAACTGCATCAACCCCTCTGACATTGAGACAATGCAGGTGCTCAAGGATGCTGCTTCAGCCTCAATCTACGGTTCACGCGCAGCCAACGGTGTTGTGATCATCACTACCAAGCATGGCAAAGGCGACCGTCTCTCAGTAAACGTAAATTATGCCGTATCTGCACAGACTATAGCCAAACGCTATAAAGTCATGAATGCAGACCAATGGGGTCAGGCCTACTGGATGGCATCGAATAATTCGGGCATCAAGCCTTCTCATATCCTTTATGGCGACGGACCTACTCCTGTTCTTCAGCAATATGCTGACGGCAATCCCAATTTCCCCACTACAAACACAGACTGGCAGGATGAGGTTTACCACACTGCATGGACCAACAATCTCACGGCAACCGTTTCCAACAACTCAGAGAAAGGATCAGTGCTCTTCTCAGCAAACTATATCAATCAGAACGGTAATATCAAGGATACATTCTACGAGCGTTACTCAGCCCGCGTAAACTCTCGCTATTCATTAGGCAGATATGTTGCCATAGGTGAGAATCTTGTAGTGGCACGCTGGAGCAACCGCGGTATGGACGTTGCAGGCGACCGTGGTATCCCTTTCACAGCTCTTTCCCAGATGCCGGCACTTCCTGTAAAGGGTGTTAACGGTGAATGGGCAAACCCAATGACCCTTATCAAGTCAGACCTTGCCAACCCCGTGCAGCTCATCTCGAACGCAGCCGACAACACCTCGACTTCATGGAGAATACTTGGCAACGCATTCCTTGAGGTTTATCCTATTGAAGGACTTATCCTGAAGACCAATATCGGTATAGAGCACAGCCAGTATCTCAACCAGACTCTCAACCGTCGCGTGAATGTCAACGATGTTAACTCAGTGGATGAGGTTTACGGTCAGGGCGATACATGGACATGGACCAACACTGCCAACTATAACAAGACATTCGCTGAGAAACATCATCTGATGGCTCTCATCGGTACAGAGGCAATCGGCTATACCTTCAAGGATCTTTCAGGATTCCGCAACGGTTATGCTTTTGAGGATGCAGATTATATGCAGGTAGGTGCCGGCACAGGCACACGCTCAAGCGGAGGTGGCAAGACTCAGTGGGCAGTGTTCTCACTCTTCGGCAAAATCGACTACAACTATGCCGATCGTTACCTTGCATCTTTCACAATCCGTCGTGATGAGAACTCCCGTTTCGCAAAAGGCCATCGTTCAGGCGTATTCCCCGCATTCTCATTGGCATGGCGTCCTACATCTGAAGATTTCTGGCCGCAGAATGAGATTCTTACCGACATGAAGATCCGTTACTCCTGGGGTCAGAACGGTAACGCCAATATCCCCGCGCTTTATCCGGCTTATTCAACATACGTATTCAATACCGGCAACGGCGCATACGATATCGCCGGAACCAACTCCTCCACAACATCAGGTATCACGCTTGCTTCTACAGGCAATCCTGATCTGAAATGGGAGACAACGACTCAGAATAACATCGGTATCGACCTCCAGTTCCTCAGCGGAGCCATCAACCTTTCAGCTGACTACTATATAAAGAAGACCACCGATATGCTTACCATTCCGCCGGCACTGAGTGTGGAAGGGGAGAATGCCTCGACATGGCTTAACACAGGTTCTATGCGCAACAACGGTTGGGAAATATCTCTCGGCTATAACTCTCCGATGTATGGAGATTTCTCCTGGAACGGTTCTATCAACATCTCTCAATATAAGAATAAGCTTCTTGAACTCAACAACCGTCAGGAATTTATCGGTGGCGACACTCGCCTGGTTCCGGGCAAGCCGATGGGCATCTACTACGGCTACGTATGCGACGGAATCTTCCAGAGCATGGAGGAGGTTGCCAACCATGCCAACCAGCAGGGCGCCGCTCCGGGGCGTCTGATGTATCGCGACCTTAACGGCGACGGTGTAATCTCTGACGCAGACCGCTGCTATATCGGTGATCCGAACCCTGATGTCTCAATGGGTATCAATCTTGCCTTCAAATATAAGGCATTCACTCTTGACATGTTCTTCTCAGGCGACTTCGGTCAGGATATCATAAACCGCATGAAGGGTCAGCTCTATAGCTTCGGCCGCGCAAACACCAACACTAACCATGCCGCCGACATCCTTAATGCATGGACTCCTTCTAACCGCAATACAGACATTCCCGCTCTTTCATTGACTGATGCCAATAATGAGGCTCGCTTCTCAACTTATTATGTAGAGAACGGCTCATACATGAAGATGAAATACATGAAGCTCTCTTACACTCTCCCCCAAAGCATCACTCAGAAGTTTGCTTGCGAGAACTTCAACGTATTCGCTCAGATCGAGAATGTCTTCACAATGACAAAATACAAAGGACTTGATCCTGAAATCCTACCCGGCGGTTATGGCGCACTTGAGGATAACGGTGCATATCCGCGTCCGCGTACAATCACTATCGGCGTAAACCTCCAGTTCTAAACCTATCAAGAAACAAACGAAATGAAAACAATAAAATCATTCCTATTTAAATCTGCACTTGCAGCATCAGTGCTTGCATTGGGCATGGGCGCAGTGTCCTGCAACGATATGCTCGACACCAAACCACAGGGACAGTTCACCGCCGGGCAGATTGGCGATGATGAGGCAATCGCCCTTATGACGTAGGCATACGCTACTCTTCTCTGCCATTATTTCGGCAATAACGAATCTTTTGCCGGACCTATCAACAACTGGGTGTTTGACATTCGTTCAGATGATGCCCAGAAAGGTGGCGGCGAGCTTGGCTACGAAGTTTACATGCACGAATTCTCAATCGGAAATGTTCAGAGCGATAACCCCATTCTCGACTATAAATGGCGTAATGATTATTTCTCAATCTCACGTTGCAACACAGCTATCAAGGCCCTTCAGTCAGCCGGCAACCTTTCGGAGGAAAACCGCAAGGCTTATATAGCGGAGATGAAGACGCTCCGCGCCTACTACTACTTCGATCTTTACCGCATTTTCAAGAAATTCCCCTATTTCGACGAAACTGTAGCCGATCCCTCATCACTGAGCGCGAGCCAGTATTCACGTGAAGAGATTGCAGGTTTCATTGTCGCTGACCTTGAAAGCGCATACGCCGATAACGTGGCAACTCAGTCTTCACCGGGTCGCTTCAATAAATATGTCGCTGCAGCCATTCTTGCAAAAGTGGCTCTCTTCATCCACGACTATCAGATGGCTGAGAAATACTCTGACTATGTAATAGCAAGCAACCAGTATCAGCTCTATCCTAACTTCCTGGATATATCCAAGCCTGAGATGAACAATATGTATGAGTCAGTGATGGCTGTTCAATTCTCCTCCGCCAATTCCCCCGACCAATACAACTTCAACAACTGTCTTAACTGTACAGTATCCGAAGGTGATGTTTACGGCAATGGCGACGATTTCTATACAGGCAGCCAGGATCTCGTCAATGCATTCCGCACGGATGCGACAGGACTTCCTTATCTTGACGCCGCTTCCGCTCCCTCAGAGAATCTTGACCATGCAGATTACGCCGGCAATGTTGACCCCCGCGTTGACTTTACTTTCGGACGTATAGGTATGCCTTGGAGAGGTTATCAATACAATGAAAAATGGTGTCGCAACCTTAACAACTACAGCCAATTTTCAGGTAAGAAACCTTATCCTTCACCTGATTCTCCCTACGTAGAGGTCGGAATCGTGCCCTGGGGAGCAAGCTCACTCAACTATATCATCATCCGTTATGCTGATGTGCTCCTTATGAAAGCTGAGGCTCTGATCGAGCAGAATAAGAATCTTGATGAAGCACGTGATCTCATCAATCAAATTCGTGCAAAGGCTAACCGCTCGGTAGATCCTTCTTACACTCCGGTGGATTGTAATCCTTTGGTCGCTACTTATCTTGTACGCGAATATGGCGCTCAGGGTTGGAGTCAGGATTATGCACGCAAGGCAGTGCGTATGGAACGCCGTCTTGAACTCGCTATGGAGGGTCACCGCTGGTTTGACCTCGTGCGCTGGGGAGAAGCTGTCAACACTGTCAACGCTTACTATGCCAAGGAGAAAAGCCTTTTCCATTATCTTGACAATGCTCACCTTAATGAGGCTGATATCTACTGCCCGATTCCGTTGAATCAAGTTGACAATGCAGGAGATCTTTATAAATAAAGGAATCAAGAATAGAAATACGACTTAACAATGAAATTCACAAAACTGACATATCTTGCTGCCGGACTTTGCCTTTTGGCGAGCAGCTGCTCGGAATATACTCCGACAGGCTATACAGAGGAACCCTCTCTTCCGGTGGTATCATCAATGGCTTACAATGTAAGCGGAGCTGCCAACCATGATGTCAATATCAGCTGGACACTTCCCAATGATAAAGACGTTACCGGCTGTATTCTCTACCGTAATGCCACAGAGATAGAGAACTTTGATCTGAATGCTGATCGCCAGTATAACTATACAGTGCTCGGCACCCCTCTTGGTGAGGAGATTGTATATACTGTAAAGGTAAAATATGAGAATGGTTACCTTTCGACAGGCAAGTCTGTAATAATCAACCTTCCCTCCGAGACATTCGACGGGGTTTCCAATCTTCAGGGCTCTGTTGACGGACGTGCTGTAACATTGAGCTGGACGCTTCCTTCTCAGGCTAACCGCACAGGTGTGCGTATAATCACTAATGGAGAGACCGAGAAAGCAATAACTCTTGATGCAGACGCTACATCCTACGTACTCAAGGCACAGCCTATGGAACAAACCCTGACATATGGTGTGGAAGTGGTATATGACACATATTACTATTCACCGGTAGTTTCAGTAGAGGAGACCATCCCTTATATCGAGCCCAAGATGCTCTATCTCCTTCCCGAGGATGTGGCGACATACAGCGATCTTGATGATGACGACGAGTATGCTGCTGCCAAATGGTTTGCCGCTCAGCCAAACGCTGAATTTGTTCATCCTTCCGAAATTTCAGATTATGACCCGGGTATTTATTCCGTAATGTGGATAGAGGTGGATAGAGTAGGAATCGGCTATGGCTGGCAGAACCTCCCATTCTCATCTGATGAATGCATCTCTGCGCTCAAAGAATATTCCGCAAACGGCGGTAGTTTCTATCTTGCCAACATGGCAACTCAGCTTACTGTGCCTCTGGAGATAGTGCCCTCTGATATGGGTCCGACAGTCTTTGGCGACGGCAACGGAGGAAGCGGTGATGACGTATGGGTTATCAATCCATATCTCGGCTGGGACTTCAAAGATGGTGCAGATCAAGGTTTCTACGACCGTACCGCCCATGCAATTTATGAAGGATTGACTCTCGAAGATCCTAATGGCTATGGTTATCCCAACCTTCCTCTTATCGGTCCCGGTCAGCGCGAAGATCATAACTGTCTGTGGGATTGTAATCTCTATGGCAGAGGAAGTTATCCTGACGTTATCAAGAATTTCGAGGTAACCACAAATTCACTTGTACTCGCTACCTGGGGACACGTCCGCGACCACTGTGTTGCAGGTCTTGTAGAGTTCTACTCTAATTCGACCCACGGTCGTTGCATCGCCAATGGTTTTGCCGCATACGAATGGAATCAAAATTCCGGAGAAAACCCATATCAGGGTAATGTTGAGAAACTCACTGAAAATATTCTCAATTATTTGAAATAAACGGTTGATAATTACGTTTATATAATAAATACGGGTTCCGCGGATGGGAGAAACCCACTCATCCGCGGAACTTCTCTTTATTCAACATCATAGAAGAGTCCGATCCTTCCGGCAATCCAAGGAGTAGAAAACGACAACCTAACTACCAACAAATGAAAGCAAACCTATACTTATTGACTATTGCGGGAATGGTTCTGACCGCAAACACAATTAAAGCAGAACAATTGCTTCATCTTCCGATGGAAGCAAACAAGCATGGAGAGTTGACAGAGAATATCGGAAAGGGAACTCTCCGCATTTACGGCCACAATACAAATGAAAACATGCCCGGCGCTGTCGGGAAGGCACTTCGTTTCGACGGATATTCAACCTACGCGCAGGGTAGCGTAAAAGGGATGGATGATTTGTCGGGGGCGACATTTTCTATGTGGGTGGCTCCCGAGACATACCCCGTTATTGAGCAGGACACCCCTACAACAAAAAAGACCACTCTTGCGGGTACTTTCGATGAGACAGCAAAACAGGGATGGGCTTTCTGTATGGGATATACGGGTAAATACTCGTTTAAAATATATTCCGGAGGCTGGCCTGTTGAGGTTGAGGCAGATGATATAATACCCTGCTATGAATGGAGCCGGCTGACAGCGGTGTTTGACGGAGCAAACGAGAAACTCACTCTCTATCGCAACGGAAAAAAGGTTGGAGAGAAAAAAGTGATGGCAACTTTTAACGGCAATGCCACTAAGCTTACTGTCGGAAAAAACGCTGATTCGAAAGGGGGTATCTTCGCTCTTGATACTTTCAACGGCCTTATTGACGAAATCATTGTAACCGATCAGGTAGCAACTCCGGAGGAGATTGCCTCAGCCAAGGCTGAGAATGAAGCGGATCTCACCATACCTGCAAGTCGTTTTGAAGAGGATATCCTACGGCCGAAATTTCACGGCATGCCGGGTGCAAACTGGACTAATGAGACTCACGGCATGACCTATTCCAACGGAAGGTATCACGTATTTTTTCAGAAAAATGCCAATGGTCCTTACATGACACGTCTTCATTGGGGTCATATCTCAAGTGATAATCTTTATGATTGGAGGGAGGAGCCGATAGCAATAGCTCCGGGGGCTGACTTTGATATCAAGGGATGCTGGAGCGGAGCTGTCTTTACAGATGATGAGATTACGGGAGGAAAGCCGAATGTCATATACACTGCTGTAGACTATGCCAAGGCAACCATAGCCCAAGCCTCTCCCCTTGATAATGATCTTTTGAAATGGGAAAAGGGGAGTGCCCCTATAATCAACGGGCGCCCTGCCGGCTTGTCTGACGATTTCCGTGATCCTTATTTCTTCCGCGACGGTGAGAATGCCTATATCGTTGTAGGAACTTCGAAGGGAAACGTTGGGGCTGCCACACTACATCGCTACAATCCGCAGACCAAGACATGGAGCAATAATGGAGATATATTCTTCAAAGGTAATTCCAAAGCTTCCGACGGGCGTTTCTGGGAGATGCCTACCGTAACCAAAATGGCAGACGGCAAGTGGCTTGTTACAGTTACTCCCCTTGAGACAGCAAAAGGGGTTCATACCCTCTATTGGACCGGAGATATAAATTCTGACGGCACTTTCTCGCCCGATGCGGCGTCTGCTCAGCCGCGCGATTTTGAATTGATCAGCGAGGATGGCTACGGACTTTTGTCGCCTACCATCTATAATCATGAGGGAAAAATAATTACGATGGGCATTGTCCCTGACAAGGTTTCCACCTCCGACAATTGCAGCTGGGGTTGGGCCCATCTCTATTCCTTCCCGCGTGAAATAAGTCTTGATGCGTCCGGGAATCTCGTGCAGAAACCATATTCGGAATTACGCGGCTTGCGCTCAGAAAAATGTGATCTCTTTACTGAGAAGAGCATAAACGGCACTGTTCCTTTTGTCAATGCTGAGGGAAGGCAACTCGAACTATTCGGTAAATTCATAATCGGAGACTCCGCTTTCGGATTCACTTTCTTTAAAGGAGCCGGCGGGGAAGCCTCTGTAAGCTATAATCCTGCCACAAACGAACTGACAGCAGATTTTTCCAAATTATCAAGAATATCCAATGACGGTCATCTCTACAATGGAGTCTATACGGAGAAACTTCCTGCAAAGCCCGCTAAGGGTTCGGAGCTGACTCTGAATGTATTCGTTGACGGATCAATAGTGGATATTTTCGTGAATGATACCTACGCCACTTCGATTCGTGTTTTCCCTAAAGAATCAGAGGCTGTGGCAGCAGAGGCATTCAGTCGTAACGGAAGCGTCATGGCGACTCAGTTGGGAGCCTGGCAATTGAAATCAACAGGTTCGGCAGGAGTTGAGAGCCTCCCTTTCGGGTCGGGAGCTGCCTTAGATGATAAGGTGGATGTGGTCTCTATTTCCGGAATGCTCCTTAAAAGAGGAGTGTCAAGAGAAGAGGCTTCAAAAGGGCTGGAGAAGGGAATCTATCTTATCGGAGGAAAAAAAGTTGCGGTAAGATGATAATAAAGGAAAAAGATTATGGTAAATAGATTACACATAGGTTTAGTAAGTAAATAATTTGTACACGAGAGAGGGTTGCCGATTGTGAAATCGGCGACCCTTGTCTTTATTCAAATTTGCTGAAATTTCAAAAAAGTATTATCTTCGCAGGGATTAACTTAAAACCTAAAATCTTATGAAACGTCTCAATTCTCTTTTGTGGATATTCCTCCTTCCCGTAATGGCGTTGATGCTCTTATGCAGCTGTGAAAATAATGGAAAAAGGAAATATAGGATAGGTGTGTCGCAATGCAGCAATGACTATTGGAGAGTTAAGACGATAGAGGATCTCCGAAGGGAGCTTCTGCTTACTGATGAAGCCGAGTTGTCGGTG
>CAMWZE010000044.1 GCA_947178685.1 uncultured Porphyromonadaceae bacterium | reverse complement strand
AATAACTACACCGGTATAAGTTTCGCCAATCAGGTGATAGAGAAGGTAGGGGAGATGAGTGATGAGAAGATCGACCCTGCGATGCGCGCTCAGATTGTGAATGAAGGCAAGTTCCTGAGAGCTTACTATCATCTCAAGCTCATACTCAACTGGGAAAAGATCATAGTGCGCGACCATTTCATCACGGATCAGGCCGATCTCAGCGCCCCACTCTCTGAGCGCACCGATGCATGGGAATTCATAATCGACGATCTTGAGGCGGCCACGGCTTTACCTGCAAGTCACGACTCCGATCATCTCGGACGCGCCACTAAAGGTGCCGCTTATGCTTATCTCGGCTTCTCCTATCTCACCCGAGCCTATGAGGAGCCGGCACATAAGGAAGAATGGCTGTCGAAAGCTTACACTGCTCTTGACAATGTGAAGGGCTATGAGCTTGTGAAGAATTTCAATACAATGTTTGACGGTTCAAATAAGAACTGCAAAGAATCGGTATTTGAGCTTCAGACATCAATGAGCACTGCCAACGGAGCGAACTATCGCACACAATTCCACCGGTTCATAGGGTGTGAGGAACTGTGGGGCTGGGATGAGATACTTCCCTCAGAGGCACTCATGAAAGAGTTTATGAAGGAGGGAGAGATCGCCACAACCGGACGCTACGACTCACGACTCTACTATACCGTATTCTTCAACTGTCCCTATTTTAACGATGGAAGCGGCAGAATGTATGGATATGAATATGACGACTGGTTTGGCGAGGGTAGCACCCGTGTCGGTTTCCGCAAGTTCCTTCCAGGCGATATGGCCGGCATGGAGTCGAATTATTGTGCAATCAACATCCCCTTGATGCGTTATTCAAATGTATTGCTCATGAAAGCGGAAGTGCTCAACGAGCAAGGGAAAGGTAGCGAGGCTATCGCTCTCATAAATCAAGTGCGCGATGTGCATGGCGACATGCCTGCTGTGGCCGCATCCGACAAGGCTTCGGTGCAGGCGCAGATCGAGCATGAACGCATGATTGAATTTCCTCTTGAGAACTGGCGATGGTATGATCTTCGCCGCTGGGGAAAGACCAAGTCGGCTCTTGAAAGCGCCGGACGTTCCGGTTACGACGACAGCCGTGCATTCTATCCAGTGCCACTCATGGAGATAAACGCAAACGACCATATTTCAGAATAACGATAGAAAAACAATAGAAATAGCAGATGTTCATCATAATCTTGATAATGGGTGCCGGCATAATTGCCGGAAGGTTGCTTCGCCGGCACCCTATTACTTGGCTTGGCAAAGTAATCAATATCCTTATCTGGGCGCTTCTGTTCCTTCTCGGTGTGGAAGTCGGGGGCGACGACCGTATAGTGGAGGGGATTGCCACACTTGGGGCAGAGGCTGTAGGAATTGCCTTTGCCGGAGTGGCCGGAAGCGCATTGTTGGCGTCAGGATTATGGATATGGGCAGGCAAACGTAAGAAGGGAGGCGACACTAAATGAAAGGCAGCTTGATTATTGTAGGATTCTTTATCCTTGGCATACTCTTCGGGCGCTTCGGCCTGCTTGATATAACTAATGTGGGTTTCGATGTCAGTTTCGTGGCACTTGCCATGCTGATGTTCTGCGTCGGCATGGGTGTGGGAGGAGATCTCGGCACATTGCGGAATCTCCGTACCCTTGACTCCAGACTTCTGCTTCTTCCTCTTGTCACTATCATCGGCACATTGGCGGGGTGTATGCTGTTGGGTCTTTTCATTCCTTTCAGATCAATACCCGATGTCATGGCTGTAGGGAGCGGATTCGGCTATTATTCGCTGTCGAGCATCTTCATCACGCAGTATAAGGGTGCGGAATTGGGCACTGTGGCTCTTCTTGCCAATATTTCGCGTGAGATAATAACTCTTCTTGGCGCTCCGCTTCTGCTCAAGCTGGCGGGACCTTTGGCTCCGATTACGGCGGGAGGCGCCACCACCATGGACACCACGCTACCGATCATAAGCAACGTTTCCGGCAAAGATTTTGTGATTCTCTCAATCTATCATGGCTTTGTGGTCGATTTCAGTGTGCCCTTTTTAGTGACATTCTTCTGTAGTATCTGACTTCCGGAAGCATTCCAGATACTGATTATTTAATTGAGATGTTGCGGCAGTTCTCGATCTTGACGCGGGATCTCTGCGGAGAGTCAGGGCTATTGGGAGTGCCGGAGGTGAAGAGATTATCGGAGAGGGTGATATTCTCGCCATCTTTCAGGAGTATGGCCACCGGTTTCTCAGAGTCGAAGATATTGTTTCTGATTACGATGTTCCGGTTGACAAAGGGAGGTGTCTTTGACGCCTCAGTGCTTAGAGTGATACATGAGGGCACGTTGTCGGAGGCATCATAGCCACACCCTGAGATGTAGTTATCCTCAATGAGCACGTTGTCTACCGGCCCACTTTCGCTCCAACCGAGCTCGGCTCCAAGTTTTATGGCTGTCTGTGTCGAGGCGTTTATACGGTTGTTGCGTATCGTAACATTCGGACTTTTCACGAGGAATGCACGAGCCAAGTGGCTGTCGACGGAGTTACCCTCGATTGTTACAACCGGAAAGCGTGTAAGATTTGTAATTACATGTTTCTCAGAATCGATATTCTGCAGAGGAGTGTCGAATGTGACTATTGTTTTCCATTCTTTCTCGGAATTATCCACATCGGCTACACGAAGACGCGCAATCACCGTCATATCTTCGCGGTCTATCACCAGCATCGAGTCGCCTCGTTCCGGCGGATCAAGCGAAAGGGCATGAAGATCGGCATTCTCCACGCGTAGCTCAGCCTTCCGGGAGGAGAGCGGATATATCTTTGAATAGTAGTTGTGGATGTTAGTGCAATCGTCGCCCTGACCTTTGAATGTGCAGCCTATTATATCTAGATGTCCGGTGCAGGAGGTGAAATGAGTGGCATCTGTGTTGGTGGAGATCAGATCACCCGGTTCCGGCACCACCTGAAGATTGCGTAGAGTGATGTCGGAAGATCTGTGACCCACCACACCCATCCCAGGTTGGCTATGCAGCTTCACACCGTTTAGGGTAATACCGGTTGCCTCACGTATCATGACAGCCGGACGATAATGTCCGCCATGACGAAGAATACAGTGGTCGCCTGATGCCGGATTCCGTTTAGATGTGATTCTTATCAATCCGGGGGAGAGTAGCGTCTTTTTTGAGCCACCACCAGTATAGAGCCTGTTGCGTACCGGATCGAAGAAATGAATACGCCCTGTCACAACACTGTCAATCAGTGGGTATTTCTCTACGTCAATCTGCATGTCGAAATAGTCGGGTGTCGACTCAACGATTCTCCCCACTGTGTTCGGATGGCGTTTATATCGGAGCGACAGACCCTCGACAGTCACGTTCCGGGCACTGTCAAGCGATATCCCCTCATACCATCCATGCAGCATCAGAGAGGCGCCTTTCCCTTTGAGTAATAGGTCACGGCAGTTAGACAGGTCGAGAGCCTTCACGTAAGGCGCGTCGGGACGGAAGAGCACACTCTGCACCCTCTCGCCATATGCACCCCCGACGGCTTCACGCTCTATGCGCAGGGCTGTGGTGTCGATTATATCATATACACCGGGTTGAAATATAAGGGTTGTGCCCGGATTCCTACGGCAATAGTCGGTAGCCTCTCTGAGAGCTTCGATATCGTTGCGATTGTCATTGGGGAAAGCTCCGAATTCAGCCACCTCAATCTCTTTCGCATTAAGATTAAGAATTGGGAGGAAGAGGGTTAAAGCGCGGATAAAGGATCGGATAGATTTCATTAATTGGTTGGGTTTGGTTTGCGGGTGCAATATTAGCAAATTTGATCGAGATATACAAATAGCCACCCCGGCGATCAGATTGCTCTGACCGTCGGGATGGCTATTTGTTGAGGGTAGTAATAGTAGCAGTGGGCTGATTATGAAGGGTTGTTCATCAGGTCGGGGGAGAGTTCACGCGACATATGGGCTGCCAGGAGGGTTATCAGGTTGAGGATGCCCATGCAGATGGGGGTGGAGTGGAGGATGTCGCCGAGTCCGACGAGCGGACTGACGACGGCACCGAAGATGTATCCGGCAAGTCCGATGAAGGCCGATGCATCACCTGCACAATCTCGGCCTTCGTTCATTGCCAAAGTGTTGCCCACAGTGAAGAGCATACCGAGGCAGAAGAGCATCGGGAGGTTGAGAGCATCGTAGACCCATACACTGTCGACGGTGTAGAAACAGATGAATTGAACGGCAATTGTGGCGGTGAGCCCCCATGCGGCATATACGGCAGCTTTCTTGAGCGGCTTGAATTTGAGAGCCATGGTAGCGCCGACAGCCACAAATAGAGCGTTGATACCCATGAACAGTCCGAACTGGAGCTGGGAATATCCGTAGTGGTCCTGAATTATGAACGGAGCCGAGGAGATGTATGCGAACAGCACACCTAATGCGGCACCCTTAAGGAGCACATGCGTTACGAAATGACGGTTTTTTGCGAGCACGACGTAATTCTTGAAGGCGGTGCCGAAGCGACCTGTGACGCGACGTGACTTCGGAAGAGATTCCTTGAATGGGACGGCGAGGAGAAGGAGAAGTGCGCTGAACCCGAAAAGAATCCAGAATATACCTTGCCAGCCTATTGAACGGGCTACAAGACCGCCTATTACCGGGGCGGAAGCAGGAGCGAAACCGTTGATTGCTCCAACGAGAGCCATCACCTTGGCGAGTGCGCGGCCTTTATACAGGTCGGCCGGAATTGTGCGGGCGAGGAAGTATCCGCCTGATGCACCGATACCTTGCACGAGTCGCCACCACAGAAAAATATGTATTGTCTTTGACCATACGCTGCACATTGCACCTATACAGAAGATGATGAGAGCTACAATCAAGACCGGCTTACGTCCGAATCTATCGCTGAGCGGACCGAGGATGATCTCACCGAATCCGAGGCCGATCATGCCGAACGTAAGTCCGAGCTGCACCGTGGGGCGTGAGGTATGGAAATATCTCACCATCTCCGGGAGAGTAGGGAGGTACATATCGTTGACGAATGAGCCGAAAGCGCTCAATAGCACGAGGTATAGAATAAGGAAGGCGTAATACCCTCCGGTAGGACCTTGTGTGGGGATTGCATCCGGTTTCACGGCCGCAGATGCAGGCGGTGTCTGCAAAGGTGCGCCGAGAGAATGGATGTCTGATGTGTTTGTGTTTTCCATAATTTTGTAATAGGAGAGAACTAAGATTATTGCTCGTTGGCTATGCGGGTGAGTTCCTGCTCGAGCTGAATAGCGCGTTTAGCGTTCTCTTTGATAAAGAAATAAAGTTCCACCACAGGCTGCAACTCATCTGTCTTCTTGATGTCCGGATCGCCCTTGAATACGCTTATTTCATTGGAAATCTTCTTTTCGGCATCGGTGCCACTTACGGTTGCATCCTTCAGCAGATCGATGGCCTGGCCGGATAGAGAGTCGGTAGAGGAGAACATCTGATAGTTGGCTACGAACGCAAAGCAGTTTTCGAGCACATCTGGCCAAAGGGTAAGGTCAATACGGTTCTGAAGAGAGTCGAGATTGAGCGATGTGTGGGTTGAGCATTTTATAAGTCTGGCCACTGCCGGGAGCCTTGTATTGTCAAATGGGAGATCAGAGGGCTTGAATAGGTCGGCCATATCGGCGAATGTGAAGTCCCGGTTATATTCCGCGTTGTCGGAGTTACGCTTGGAGAGTGGAGTGGTGACGGCATAGCAATATGAGAGGAAAGTGTTGAGGGTGTGCATGATAGTCGGTATGCAGAGCATAAGTTTCTCCTTCTCCATAGATGCGTGGGCAGCTTTCTGCTTCTCAATCTCGCTTTCCACGTCGATTTCAGATTTCATTGATCCAACGGCGTTTAGGAACAATCCTAAGATAACCAAACCGCACATCACTTCGATTGCCGTGACCACTTGTGCCCATACATGGGCCGGAGTGTAGTCGCCGAAACCGAGGGTAGTGATTGTCACGATACTGTAATATAGCCACGACCAGTAGTCTGTTCCGGCTCCGTCGGGAATCCGGAATTGTGTATCGGGCAGCCCCCAGTAAATGAAGGCGAACACCGGCATCAGGAATACATACAGGCATATCCAGACTATAGGCCGGATATTTGAGACGACATGGAAGAAATGTCGTATTTTACGAGATAGAGTATGAAGCATAAGAAAGGTGTTTTAACATTAATAATCAATGTTAAAACACCTTTTGCAGTGGTTTGGTTTATGTGAGCGCCCGTATAGAAACTTTCTTTCCTTTTAGAGAAAGGTTTCGTGTAAGCGCGTGGATTATTTGATGTTCTCTCGGAGGGTTGTGAGGTAACGCTTCATCGCTTCTGAGTCGTGGTTCTCAACAATCTTCTGCAGCTCACCTAATTGCTCGCGTATCTTCTCAAGCTGAGCCGGGGTGTAGGGGTTGAACATTATCTCGCTCAGGAGATGGTCATCCTCGCCGAGCACACCGCGGGCAATGTCGAAGTGGCGTTTGAAGGTGGTGCCCGGCGCATCCTGGTGCTTCATAATTCCGGCGAATACGAAAGTAGAGGCGAAGGGGATTGCGAGGGAGTATGCGATAGTCTTGTCGTGCTCCTCGAAAGTATATTCCACCACGTTGAGCTTGAGGTCGTTGTAGAGGTCTTTGAAGAAGACTTTTCCGAGATGGTCACCCTCTTTTATGATCACCGCGTTTTCGTTGCGCAGATTGGAAAGGGAAGCGAAGGTGGGTCCGAACATAGGGTGAGTGCTCACGAATGGATGTCCGGCCTTCTCGTAAAACTCCGGGAGTCCCGTCTTTACCGAAGCGATATCGCTGATAATAGCCGATTTACGGATATAAGGGAGGATTCTTTCGAAAGCCTGGATTGTATATTTCACCGTAGCGGCGTTTATTACCAAGTCGGGATCGAACTCCTTCACCTCTTCCGGTTTCGAGAAACGTTGAGCGTTGAAGGTGAAACGAAGTCGCTGAGGATCGGGATCATAGATACCCACATCGTGACGGAAGGAGAGGAGGTCGCAGAAGAAGGAGCCCATTTTGCCGGCTCCGAGAATCAAGATTTTCATTTATATAGCGTAAGTAATATTTTTATGGGAGTGGGTTTTAAGCCTTAACCTGCTACAGCTCTGTGAGACATGCGTCGAGGGCGTCGGTTATAGCTTTACGGTCGAGGTTCTGCCCGATGAATACGAGTTTCTCCATACGGTCGCCATACTTAGGATCCCAATCGCGTTGAAGTCCCGGTTCGGTTGCGAGCATACGTTGCAGCTCCTCCTCCGGCGCGGTGGCATACCATTGACCGGCCTCGGTGAGCTTCTTCTGCACTCCGGCCTGCTCGAAGAGATACGACATGTCGGTGTTGTCGTTGAAGTAGCATATACCCTTGGCGCGGATGATGTTTTTCGGCCAATTTTTAGCGACGAACCAATCGAATTTGTTGATGTCAAATGGTTTACGTGCGAAATATACGAATGTGCCGATGCCGTATTCCTCTGCCTCTCCCTCGCCATGATGATGATGGTGGTGGTGATGGTGATGACCGTCATGGTCATGATCCTCATCGTGGTCGTGGTGGTGATGATGATTATGCTCATCGTCATGGTCATGATGGTGGTGGTGCCCATGATGGTCGTGGTCATCGTCATGATCATGGTGGTGCCCATGATGGTCGTGGTCATCGTCATGATCATCGTGATGGCCTTCATCGAGGGGCTTTTCAATCTCCTGAATCCAGGTGGCGGAGGTTACGGTACGTTCGAAATTGAAGAGGTGGGTGTCAAGAATTTTGTCGAGGTCGAAGTCGCAATAGTCAGCCTCGATAATTTCCGCTTTAGGCTGGAGAGCGCGGATCACCTGTTTGATATGGTCGGCCTCTTCGCGTGTCACTTCAGAGATCTTGTTGAGCACGATGATGTTGCAGAATTCAATCTGCTGAATCACGAGGCTTTCAAGATCCTCCTCGCCTATGTTTGGAGCTGTGAGCTTGTCGCCGGCACCGAATTCGCTTTTGAGACGCAGGGCGTCGACCACTGTCACGATGCAGTCGAGACGGGGTATACCGTTGACACAGAGGTTAGGAGCCATAACAGGCATAGAACAGATTGTCTGAGCTATTGGTTCCGGTTCGCAGATACCGCTTGCCTCGATTACAATATAATCGAAATTGCTGTCGAGAAGGTCGGAAAGCTGCTGCATCAGATCAGTTTTGAGCGTGCAGCATATGCATCCGTTCTGCAGGGCAACGAGCGAGTCATCCTGTCCGCCCACGATACCCCCTTTTGCGATAAGGTCGGCGTCGATGTTGACTTCGCCAATGTCATTGACGATTACAGCGAACCGTATCCCCTTCTTATTATTGAGGATACGGTTTAGAAGAGTTGTTTTACCGCTACCGAGATATCCGGTGAGCAATAATATAGGTGTTGTTTTTACAGACATATTCTTACTTATTTAATTTGTTGATAAGTTCGTTAATAGCCGGGATATTATCCTGAGCCTCCCCGAGAGAGTAGGGGAGAGTCATCATTTCGGTGACGCGGGCACCGGGGATAATTGCGGCTTTGAGTTCGGCGATAGAGGGCACGGCAGGAAGAGCAGCGTATTCCTCGAAAGTGTATTTTGTGAATACGGAGTTGATGCCGATCCCCTGGCGGTTGAGCCACCATCCGTCGGCAAGACTCACCGGAGCCGATGCCGGGGATATGTCGGAGGG
>CAMWZE010000043.1 GCA_947178685.1 uncultured Porphyromonadaceae bacterium | reverse complement strand
CGGCATACGAGATCCTGAGATGTCTCGTGGGCTCGGAGATGTGTATTAGAGACATACCTTACCCTTCTCCGGATAATATGACTTGCCATTTACCGTAAGGCTACGCACCTTGTCGCCGAAGCCACTCACAGTGATGTTGAGTCGCGCCCCACGGTAAGGGAAGTTGGAAAGCGTGCGGGTGCCTCCCAAAGCCTCGGGCACGAAAGGCTCGATGCGCAGGCCATTCTTCTCGAAATGTATTCCGAAAAGAATCTGATTTGTCAAGGCAATGTTTCCGGCAAGGCTCCAGAGCATATTTGAGGAGTTGAGCTCGGTGAAGATGTCGCCGTTGTCGAGATTGAAGTTCTCCTTATTGGTTGCGAAGAGAGCCGCCGGACGCACCACGCTACCTATACCCTCCAGCACCCCCTGCTCGTTTCCGGTCTTAGCCTGTGCGAGCGTCCAATAAGATGCCACGAATGGCCAAAGGGCATTGTTATGATAGTTGGGGATGTCGGCTATCTGCGGATAGAATATGGCAGGACCGAACTTTGTAGTCGGGTTATTCTCTGAGATAGACTTCTGCTTATCTTTAGGTGCCACGTCATAGATGATGGCGAGCGCCTCACCGAGAGTCTCTGCCCGTGGGTTGAGAATCTTGTTGTCGCGGCCATATGTGTACATTCCGTAATAACCCTTGTCGGGCATCCAGAATGTCTTGTCGATAGCCTGAGCGAGATCAAACGCCTCCTTCTTGTAGGCGGCCGCCTCCTTCTTCTTCCCGAGCACGGAAGCCATCTCCGAGGCGGCATCAAGCGCGGTGGCATAGAGCACGTTGGTGCCCATAGCCTCGCTCTGCGATATGTCGGCGGTCTGCATCCATCGAGGATAGCTCTGCTCACGCCAGTCGATGAAAGAGGTCTCCCCCTTCACCAGACCATCCTCGCTCATCACCGTAGCCTTATCCTTGGCAAGCGACCGCACCACTATCGGATACACCTTCTCAAGCCAGCTCTTCTCGCCTGTTACCTTATAGATCTCCCAGGCAGCGAGCGTCCATATCATACGGTCGGTCGATATCGGCCAGGCGCCGCCGGAACCTGTATCCTGAATTATCTGCCCCTCCGGATTCACCTTCTTCATAAGTGAGATCATGGAGGCCTCCGGCTGAAGAGCGGCCATGGAGAGGATTATGGAATAGCTCACGTCGCGTGTCCACACTCCGGCCCATTCCTTGCCGGTACGCAGGGTTGTATCCGGCTCCACGGCATTCACCATCTCATCGAGCCCCATATTGTAGACCGCCTCCATCAATGGATTTCCACCGCTCACCTTAGGATAGGCGGAGAGGTCATTCTTCCGGCGCCACACCTGATCGATGGGCATGAAATAGCCGGGACGCCCCTTGTAGGTGGAGCGGATCTCCTCCGGGCTTACGGCCCAAGCCTTGAACTCATCCTGATAAAGCGTGTCGCCCTTCCATGTGTAGGCATCAGTCGTCACGATTACATCATCTGCGGCAAAGAGGGAGTGTCCTCCCGTAAAGAGAGCCACACCTCCCAATAATGCCGCCACTGTGTTCCTTCTCATCATACTATTTTTAATTACTCTTTCTCTTTGCGGCGGGAATTTCCGCCGTGACTACGGCTCTTGTGCTTTTTGTCTTTCGGATTATGGCGAGGATTCTTGCTCTTCCTCTCCTCTATCGGTTTGTTGGGATTTCCCTCGTCGCTCATAAGAGCGAAATCGAGCTGCTTGCGCTCAAGATCGGCCCGAGCCACCTGCACCTTCACGATGTCGCCGAGGGTATACTTATTGTGATACTTTCTTCCGATAAGGCAATAATTCTTCTCATCGTAGTCATAGTAGTCGTCGGCAAGGTCGCGCACGGGCACAAGACCCTCACACTTGTTCTCGTCGAGCTCCACATAGAATCCCCATTCCGTCACTCCCGAGATCACACCGGTGTAGACCTCACCGAGACGGTCGCGCATGAACTCCACCTGCTTGTAGCGTATAGATGCACGCTCTGCGTTGGCAGCAAGCTGCTCCATATCGGAGGAGTGCTTACACTGATCTTCGAGCTTCATCTTGTCGGTGCTGCGTGCTCCGTCGGCATACTTGGCGAGAAGACGGTGAACCATCATATCGGGATAGCGGCGTATCGGCGATGTGAAGTGAGTGTAATAATCGAGTGCAAGTCCGTAGTGGCCCACATTGTCGGTGGTGTATACAGCCTTCGCCATGCTTCGTATGGCAAGCATCGCAAGCATATTTTCCTCGCCTCTGCCCTTCACATCCTTCAGCAATCTGTTGAGACTCTTGTTTACCTCCTTGGCACTACCCTCAGTCTTCACCCTATGTCCGAAGCGCAGGGCTATCATTGAAAAGTTATTGATCTTCTCGGGATCGGGATTGTCATGCACACGATAGACGAACGATTTCGCCTTCTTCCCCTTCGGCACCTTGCCGATGCTCTCTGCAACTGTGAGGTTGGCGAGAAGCATGAACTCCTCGATAAGTTTGTTGGCATCTTTCGATTCCTTGAAGTAGACACTTATAGGATGACCGGTCTTATCGATCTCAAAGCGCACCTCCGCACGGTCGAATTCCAACGCACCCTGATCGTAGCGACGGCGGCGAAGCTCCTTGGCCAGCTTATCGAGAGTGAGCACCTCCTTGGCGAAGTCACCCTTCCCGGTCTCGATTATCTCCTGTGCCTCCTCATAAGTGAAGCGGCGGTCAGATTTTATCACGGTGCGCCCGATACGGTAGTTCACCACGTTTGCCTTTGCATCCAGCTCGAAAATGGCTGAGAAGGTAAGCTTCTCCTCATTCGGGCGGAGTGAGCAGATTCCGTTTGACAGATGTTCCGGGAGCATCGGTATAGTACGGTCTACAAGATATACACTTGTAGCACGCTGTTGAGCCTCGCGGTCGATAATAGTGTTAGGCTGCACATAGTGGGTTACGTCAGCGATATGCACGCCCACCTCCCAGTTGCCATTGGCGAGCTGGCGTATCGAGAGCGCATCGTCGAAGTCTTTTGCATCACGCGGGTCGATGGTGAAAGTAGTGACGCCACGGAAATCCTCACGCTTCGCCACCTCCTCCGGAGTGATTCCGGCATCAATCTTAGCGGCGGCCTTCTCCACAGCTTCGGGATATTTATAAGGGAGTCCGAACTCTGCAAGTATGGCGTGCATCTCGGCGGTGTTCTCCCCTTTCTTACCAAGGATATCCACCACTTCGCCACGAGGATTCATCTCCTCGTCGCGCCATTGAGTGATGCGGGCTATAGCCTTGTCGCCGGTCTTTCCACCCTTGAGCTTCGAGCGCGGGATAATGATATCGGCGGCGAGGAACTTGGAATCGGTCACGAGAGCCGCGTAATCCTTCTCTACGTTGAGCGTGCCGATGAACACCTGTTCCTTCGGTTCGATTATCTCGATTACTTTCGCCTCAGGTTCCACACCCTTGCGGCGTGCTGAGATCTCCACCTTCACCTTATCGCCGTTCAGTGCATGCATGGAATTACGTTCGGCCACCATGATCAGCTCGTCGTCGATCATCACGCCGTTCTTGCCGTTGCTGCGACGCACGAAGAGACCTATATTCTCCGTGCCACGGTTGGCATTTGCCTTATATTTTCCAAGCGCCACCTCCTGAATAAGGTCGGCGGCAGCGAGCTCATCAAGGAGGTTGATCACGTCCATGCGGTTGGCAGGGTTGGTGGCCCCTATCGCAAAGGCGATCTGCTTATAATTAAAAGCCTGTTTATTCTCTTTCTCCAGGAATTTCATCAACTTCTCCTGAAGATCTTTCTTCTTCATTCGGGGAGCCGAAGCTCCATTATCATTTGGGTTTCTCATATTTCGTAATTTCTTTTCGTTTGCCTGATGTGGGAGCCACGTATGCCATCACATATGGCAGTCTACGGCTCCCGTTTACTATTATAACGTATGGAGAGTTGATTATTCTTTATCGACCCTCCATTTTACTATCTCATCTGCGAATTATTCGCTCATCTCCTCCGGATGGAAATGCTGATACACTACTTTCGCCTTTGCGGGACCAACCACGGCGGCAATCTCCTCCTCGGCGGCTTCGGAGAGACGCTTCACGCTCTTGAATTCCTTCATGAGATTCTTGGCCGTCACATCTCCCACCCCCTTGATATTGTCAAGCTCGCTACGCACCTGTCCCTTGGAGCGGCGAAGGCGGTGATGTGTGATTCCGAAACGGTGTGCCTCGTCACGCAGATGCTGCACCACCTGGAGGCTGCGGCTTTTCTTATCAATATAGAGAGGCAACGTATCGCCCGGGAAATATATCTCCTCAAGACGTTTTGCGATACCCACGAGAGCCACCTCCCCACGAATCCCCATTTCATCGAAAGCCTCGACCGCTGCGCTGAGCTGCCCCTTTCCGCCATCGACCACCACAAGCTGAGGCAACGGTTCACCCTCGGCCATCATGCGGGAATATCTTCGATGGAGCACCTCCTTCATAGAGGCGAAGTCATCGGCGCCAACCACAGTCTTTATGCAGAAATGACGGTAGTCACGCTTCGCCGGTTTACCATCGCGGAACACCACACAGCTCGCCACAGGATTTGTGCCTTGTATGTTGGAATTATCGAAACATTCTATATGCCTCGGCTGGACGTTCAGGCGGAAATCACTTTTCATCTGCTCCATGAGTTTCTCCACACCCTTCTCAGGGTCCATCTTCTCCGCCATCTTCTCCTTGTCGGCCATATATTGACGCACATTTTTCATACCCACGTCAAGAATCTTCTTTTTGTCGCCCCGCTTAGGCACGATCATCTCCACCCCCTCTAACTCCGTATCGGGAAGGAACGGCACCACCACCCTCTTGAATGTGCGGTCAAACCGTCGCGCCACCTCTCCCATGGCCAGCGAAAGAATCTCGGCAGGTGTCTCAGCAAGACGGCGACGGAACTCCATATTGAGACTCTGCACCACCGCGCCATGATGGAGATGCATGAAATTCACATATGCCGAATCGCCCGACTCATCATATGCAAACATATCGCAATCCTCCTCGTCGGCAACTCCGATCACCGACTTCGCGTTGTAGCTTCTGACAATCTCATATTTCTCCTTCACGGCCTGAGCCTCCTCAAATTTCCAATTCTCGCTGAGGCGCGCCATCTCATCCTTCAGATAATTCTCCAGCACCACAGTCTCGCCGTTCAGAATCTGACGCACCTGCGCCACATATTTGCCATACTCTTCCGGAGCGATAAGGCCCCTGCATGCACCGCTGCATTTCTTGATATGATAGTCTAAGCAGAGGCTGAACTTACCTCTGGCTATATTTTTCTCATCGAGCGCATGCCGGCAACTACGCAGAGGATACACATCACGGATTAGCTGGAGCACCACCTTCGCCGCCTGCTGATTGCTGTAGGGACCGTAATACTTTCCATCCACATCCCTCTCGCGAGTCATGAACACCCGTGGATAAAGCTCCTTCGTCACCACGATCCAAGGATACGACTTATCATCCTTAAGCAAGACATTGTAGTGCGGCTGATAAGCCTTGATCATGGCATTCTCGAGATGAAGCGCATCCTGCTCCGACCCCACCACAATGAAACGCATATCCACTATATTCCTTACGAGAAGATTCGTGCGCACGGAGTCGTGGCGTCGGTTGAAATAAGAGGAGACCCTCCGTTTAAGCCGTTTCGCCTTCCCCACATATATCACCTTTCCGTGCTTGTCAATATACATATACACTCCCGGTGACTCCGGAAGGTTTAGTATTTTCTCTCTGAGATGAGCGCCCGGGCGATTATTGAAGAGATCCTCTCGCGTCCTGTCAGGGACTATTTCGATATCGAATTTCCCCATTTTATCGATATCGCGTCCGGTGTCTGCGAGGAGCCTGTCAATGGTGGCCTTCACATCTACGGAAGCTGATTCCGGTTCCGACGAGCTGACAGGAGCGTCAGCTTCAATAGCAGGATTCACCGGCATCAATTCAATATTTATATTTTCTTTCTGTTGCATCTTCGCGTCTTCGTTATGTTGTTTCATAATTTAAGAAGTGACGGACGCATCACGCATCCGTCACTTTTATCATCGCCGGCCACCGTATCAGGGATAGACCTGAAACCGGGGTCTCTCCCATCCCATCGGAATCAAGCTCTGTCAAAAATCGAGCCAACGATAGAATCGGAAGAAATCCGGATGGCTGCCGGGGTTCAATACTTGAGAAGTGTTGTCACCTCACAATCGGCAGGGAGATGCTCGCGGCCGTTGAGAGCTGTAAGCTCAACGATAAAGTTGATATAGATTTTCTTCGGGTTCATACTTTTCACGAGCTCATAGCAAGCCTCCATTGTGCCGCCTGTAGCAAGGAGGTCATCATGGAGCACCACCACATCGTCAGATGTAATCGCATCGCTATGTAGCTCGATAGTATCCACACCATACTCTTTGGCATACGCTTTCTTCACCGTCACCGAGGGAAGCTTACCGGGCTTACGAGCCGGTACAAAGCCGCATCCAAGCTCATAAGCAAGAATGCTACCGCCGATGAAACCGCGGGATTCTATACCCACAACCTTAGTCACGCCCTTATCCTTATAAAGCTTTGCAAGCTCCCGGCTCATAAGATGAAGAGCTTCTCCATTTTTCAACATTGTGGTGAGATCGCGAAAAATGATACCCTTCGACGGAAAATCGGGCACATCGCGGATCATTGATTTCAGTTCTTCGAGTTCCATAGTTCAGTTGTAATTTTGGAATTGATATCTTGGATTTACTTTGAATTTAATTTTTGAAATTGTTCCACGTGGAACACAATTTTGGGTATTGATTGTTACACGCGGATTGATGAATGTTCCACACCCCTGTTTTCAGTCTTACGCGAGTTGTCTCTAACGCAGGTGCGAGCTTCGTCAAGAATGGTCAACGGTTGAGCAGAATCAAGAGGATATTGATATCAGCCGGCGACACTCCCGGTATGCGTGAAGCCTGTCCTATCGTAGCCGGACGGATAGCCGACAATTTCTGGCGCGACTCTGTGGAGAGTGATGTGAGCGAATTGTAGTCTACCCCATCCGGAATCTTTACATACTCAAGGCGCTTTGCCTTTTCAGCAAGATCGCGCTCTCTCGCTATGTAGCCGCCATACTTTATAAGAATCTCCGCAGCCTCCACAATCTCATCCCGTCTCTGCTCAGGTATCTCCTGAAGACGCTTATTCAAACGGGAGATCGCATCCGAAAGATTCGCAAAATTGAGTTGCGGGCGTTTAAGCAGCTCCACAATGCGCGTGGATGCAGAGAGCGGTGTTGTGCCCAACTCAGTGAGGGAAGCATTGATCTTATCCCCCATCTTGACTGTGAAATTCTCACACCATTCTATCAGTTCATCTCTCTGACGACGCTTCTCCTCCATAGCGGCCACCCGCTCGGGAGTAGCCAATCCGATAGCGCCGCCCTTCGGCGTGAGCCGCATATCGGCATCATCCTGACGAAGGAGTATACGATATTCAGCACGGGAGGTAAACATACGGTAAGGCTCGTCGACACCCTTTGTCACCAGATCATCAATTAGCACTCCGATATAAGCCTCGTCACGGCCAAGAACCAACGGAGCATCCCCTCTCACTGCAAGAGCGGCATTGACACCCGCCATCAGACCCTGGGCCGCAGCCTCCTCATAGCCGGTGGTGCCGTTCACCTGTCCGGCAAAATATAAGCCCTCCACAAGTTTTGTCTGGAGGTCATGAGTAAGTTGCGTAGGATCGAAATAATCATATTCTATGGCATAGCCGGGGCGATAGAAATGCACTTTACGCAGAGCGGGAACTTTCTTAAGTGCCTCCAACTGCACTCTCCAGGGCAATGAACTTGAAAAGCCGTTTATATAAAATTCCTGAGTGGTCTCCCCCTCCGGTTCGAGGAAAAGCTGATGGCTCTCCTTGTCGGCAAATGTCACAATCTTAGTCTCAATGCTGGGACAATAACGAGGACCTATACTTTGTATCTGACCATTATATAACGGAGAATCCGCCAGATTATCATTCAGGATCTCGTGAACCTCAGGATTAGTATGGACAATAAAACAGCTCCGAGGTTTAAGCGAACGCCCTATTTCCGGCAGAAATGAGAATTTATGGAAATCCCGTTCCACCAATTCCACGACCGTCTCCTTTGAAGAGAGCATCTCCTCCTCTACAGCCACAACCTTATCGTCGCCATCCTGCCGCTCTGTCAAAGAGAAATCAATTGAACGGGCATCGATACGCGCCGGAGTGCCGGTCTTCATCCTCAGAGCCGTAAAACCGATCTCTCTAAGTTGCTCGGTAATACCCTTTGATGCAGACTCAGCGATGCGTCCACCCTCAATCTGTGTGGCGCCGAAATGCATGAGTCCGTTAAGGAACGTACCGGCTGTGAGCACCACCTTCTTTGCTGAGAATGAGAAGCCAAGAGCAGTCTGCACACCGCAGATTCTCTGCTTACCCTCCGCTTCCTCAAACTCCATACCGGTTACCATATCCTGAAACAGGTTCAGATGTGGTGTGGTTTCCAGCACATTACGCCATTCGCTGATAAACTTCTCGCGGTCGCTTTGCACACGTGGCGACCACACGGCCGGCCCCTTCGAACGGTTGAGCATTCTGAACTGAATGGCAGTTTTATCAGCAATTATGCCCATCTGGCCGCCCAGAGCATCTATCTCGCGCACAATCTGGCCTTTGGCGATACCGCCGACAGCAGGGTTGCACGACATCTGCGCCACGCGATTCATATCTTTAGTGATAAGGAGC
>CAMWZE010000042.1 GCA_947178685.1 uncultured Porphyromonadaceae bacterium | reverse complement strand
CCCCGGGCCACCGGAATCTCAAAAGAATAACTATAAAACAGAAATATGCTTGATTTCATAACCTGGAATGCCGACCCGATTCTCTTCAGCTTCGGGCCCCTGTCGGTAAGATGGTATGGTCTTGCTTTCGCAGTCGGATTCATCCTGGGCTACAATATTGTGGCCCGGATGTTCCGCCACGAAGGCGCCCCCGAGAAATGGCTCGGCATCCTCCTCGCTTATGTAGTGGTGGCCACCATCGTAGGCTCACGCCTCGGCCACGTCTTCTTCTATGAATGGGATTATTACTCGCAGCATCCCGGCGAGATACTGAAAATATGGAACGGTGGCCTCGCAAGCCACGGCGGCACGATTGCCAATATCATTGCCGTGTTTCTATTCTCCTGGTTTGTGACAAAGAAACCGGCCTCATGGACCTTCGACAAGCTTGTGATAGCCATAGCTCTCGTAGGATGTCTGATACGTTTGGGCAACCTCATGAACAGCGAGATTTACGGCGGTCCCACCGACCTTCCATGGGGATTCGTGTATGTCCGTAACGGTGAGACCGTGCCCAAACATCCCACCCAGATCTATGAGGCGGCATGTTATTTCGTGCTCTTCTGGGTGCTCATGTGGATGTATTGGAAGCGCAACGCCGAGGAGCGTCCATACCTGATCACTGGAATATTCTTCATCGGCATCTTCCTCCCTCGCTTCCTTATAGAATATGTAAAGAATGTGCAGGTGCAGTCGGAATACGAGATGATAGCCCGCTACGGCATGAACCTCGGACAGATGCTGAGCATCCCCTTCATACTTTTGGGGGTTGGTCTCGTGATCTGGGCACTGAGTCATCCGCGCCAACACTGGACATTCCCGAACAAATTTGCGGAGGAATTGCCGAAACAGCCATATAAGGCCAAGCACTGACAGGAAAGCCTATGAGTGAGACAGGCTATCATCTGATAGTTATCATGGTAGCGGCGTATGCCGTGATCAAGGGATTCCGACAAGGATTTACAGGGCAAATCTCAGGTATACTGGGGTTTGCCTTTGGCACAGTGTGTGCCCATGTCTTCGAGCCGGAGGTAGAGGTCTTCTATCGTATGATACTTCCCGGAGTGCGCCGTGCCCCCGGGGGAGCCTTTATCTACAGTGTGCTGTCGGCTGTGACCGTATACTGGGCGGTTTACATAGCATTCAAGACATTCACAAAAGTGTTGAAGAGCGCTATGCAAGTGTTCTATGTAGGGATGCTCGACTCCATCTTGGGGGCACTTTTCTCCTTGTTGAAATATATGCTCGTGCTCTCGATTGTCTACAATCTCGTATTATGCGTTAATCCTCGCTCCCCCCTATTGAAATATTCCAATGCCGACGACGGTAATGTTGTGGAGGCAGTGGTGCTTCTTGCCCCCGGCATTCTCGGCTGTGGCAGTGTCAACGACCTGTCGCATCTGTTGCAACTGTATGAGGCGAAGAAGATAAGCCGAAACCTAACCCCCGTGCCGCTTGTTATAACAGAGGGATGGTGTGGCACAGTGCCGTGTGAGGCGGCGTAACCGATAAAACTTAATAAAAATGCTCAAAGTCAAAAACCTACACGCCCAGATCAATGGGAAAGAGATATTGAAAGGAATCAATTTAGAGGTGAATCCCGGTGAAGTGCATGCCATAATGGGTCCTAACGGCTCCGGCAAGTCGACGCTGTCGATGGTGCTTGCAGGCAACCCCGCTTATGAGGTTACCGGCGGTGAGGCCGAATTTGTGGGTAAGGATCTTCTTGCTATGCCCCCCGAGATAAGAAGCCATGAGGGTGTTTTTCTCGGCTTTCAGTATCCTGTGGAGATTCCGGGCGTGTCGATGGTCAACTTCATGCGTGCGGCCGTAAATGCCAAACGGGAATATTTCGGACAGCCCCCGATGAGCGCGACTGAGTTTCTGAAGATGATGCGCGAGAAGAGAGCCATAGTTGAGCTTGACAACAAGCTTGCCTCCCGCTCGGTGAACGAAGGCTTCTCCGGCGGCGAGAAGAAGCGTAACGAGATTTTCCAAATGGCTGTGCTCGAGCCGAAGCTCTCCATACTCGACGAGACCGACTCCGGCCTTGACATCGATGCGCTCCGCATTGTGGCCGAGGGTGTCAACAAGCTTAAGACTGAGAAGAACGCCACGATAGTCATAACCCACTACCAGCGTCTGCTCGACTATATTAAACCGGATTTCGTGCATATTCTCTACAAGGGACGCATCGTGATGACCGGCGGTCCGGAGCTCGCCCTCGAACTTGAGGAACGCGGCTATGACTGGATCAAACGCCAGATTGACGAAGAGGGTGCCAACTGACCAACACGGTCGGAGAAGATCCTTAAATCCCAATTAAATTGATAAAGAGATGAATGCATTGACTCAATATATCGACCTTTACAGGCAACATGCCGACCTCGTCGACCTCAACAGCGCGGAGATCATAAACGGAAGGCGGCAGGAGGCCTTGAAAATACTGGAGTCGGCCACACTCCCCCCAAAAGGGAGCGAGAATTATGAGACCACTGACCTCAACGCAATGCTCGAACCCGACTACGGTCTCAACATTGCAAGAGTGCCTATAGACGTGAACCCGGGCGTGTCGTTTCACTGCGGTGTGCCCTCACTCTCGACATCGCTCTTCCTTATGGTAAACGATATCTATGCCGACACCAACCGCTCTCACGACGGCCTGCCGGAGGGTGTGTATGCCGGAAGTCTGAAAAAATTCGCAACCGAACATCCCCATGAAGCTGTGGAGCATTATGGCAAGATAGCCGACATCCATAATCCAATCGTTGCTCTTGACACCCTTCTCTGCCAGGATGGCATAGCCATACATGTTAAGCGGGGGGTGAAGGTGGAGAAACCGCTTCAGATTGTAAACATACTCCAGAACGGTACTCCCCTTATGGCCGTGCGTCGCGTGCTGGTAATAGTGGAGGATGACGCTGAGGTGAAGATACTCTCATGCGATCACACCCAGAACCCGGGCGTGGAGTTCGCAGCCTTGAACACCATAGAGATCTATGCCGGCAGAAATGCCAAGGTTGATTTCTACGACCTGGAGGAATCGTCGGAGAAGACTAACCGACTGAGCGCACTCTACCTCCGCCAGGAGGAGAACAGCAACGTGCTCATTGACGGAATCACCCTCTACAACGGCTCTACCCGCAACGAATACCACACCCGTTTCGAAGGGTCTCATTCTACCCTTAAGCTGTTGGGTATGGGTATAGAAGACCGGCACCGCCATCTCGACACCTACTCAAGGATAGTGCACGGCGTGGCAGACTGCCAGACCGACGAGCTATTCAAATATGTGGTAGACGACGAGGCCTCCGGTGCTTTCGCCGGACTGATACTCGTGAACCCTGGCGCCGACAAAACCGAAGCATATCAAAGCAACCGTAATATCGTGGGCTCTGACGCCGCCAGGATGTATTCAAAGCCCCAGCTCGAGATTTATAACGACGACGTGAAATGCAGCCATGGTTCCGCCACAGGACAGCTTGACGAAACACAGGTGTTCTACATGCGCACCCGTGGCATACCGGAAGCCACCGCCAAGCTACTGCTGAAACAGGCATTCATGGCCGACGTAATAGACGGTGTGCGTCTCGATGCGCTCAAAGACCGCCTGCACATGCTCGTGGAACGTCGTTTCACAGGCGTCGATCCGAGCTGCGCATCATGCCAGGCCGGTTGTGGCCAACAAAAATTTTAAAGCAATGACTAAAGAAGAAGTACTCAAGATAAGGGAGGAATTTCCGATTCTCACCCGCGAGGTGGTAGGGAAACCGATGGTGTACCTCGACAATACAGCCACATCCCAGACACCGCAACGTGTGGTGGATGAGATAGAGCGTATATATACCCACGAAAAGGCTAATGTCCACAGGGGGGTACACACTCTCTCGCAAGAGATGACCGACCTGCAGGAACACACCCGCGAACTCATAAGGAGATATATCAACGCCGACTCCATAGAGGAGGTGATCTTCACCCGAGGCACCACCGAGGGAATCAATCTTGTGGCTTCCTCTTTCGGCAGCCGTTTCAAGGAGGGAGACGAGATTATCCTCACCGTGATGGAGCATCATGCCAACATTGTGCCCTGGCAGCTTCTGCGCGAACGTACAGGGATAGTGATACGGGTGGTGGATATCAACGATAAGGGTGAACTTGACCTTGAGCAATACCGCTCCCTCTTCAACGAACGCACCGTGATGGCCTCCTTCTGCCAAGTGAGCAATGTGCTCGGCACGGTTAACCCCGTGAAGGAGATGACCGAGTTTGCCCATTCCAAAGGTGTGGCCGTATTGATCGACGGCGCCCAGGCCTCCCCACATATGCTTATAGATGTGAAGGAGATAGATTGTGATTTCTATGTATTCTCCTCTCACAAGATGTATGGTCCTACGGGAATAGGAGTGCTTTACGGCCGCAAAAAGCTTCTCGAAGAGATGCCCCCCTATCAGGGAGGTGGGGAGATGATAGGTAAGGTTACCTTCGAGCATACCACCTTTGCAGAACTCCCCTTCAAGTTCGAGGCAGGTACTCCCGATTTTGTAGGGATAGCCGCCTTTGCCAAGGCCATCGAATTCATAGAGGAGGTGGGCATGGAGAGGATAGCCGAGCATGAGCACGAGCTTCTCGACTACACCACACGTCGCATCATGGAGATACCGGGTGTGCGCATCTACGGCACCGCGCCGGGGAAGAGCGCGGTAATCTCCTTTCTGGTGGGCAGGAGTCATCCCTATGATGTCGGCATGCTGCTCGACAAGCAGGGCGTGGAGGTGCGCACCGGCCACCACTGCGCGATGCCGCTTATGGATCGCCTCGGGATTCCCGGCACAGTCAGAGCCTCATTTGCGGTTTACAATACCTTTGAGGAAGCTGACGCCTTCATAGCGGCACTACGCCGCGCGGCAGCCATACTCGAATGACCATAACCTATAAATTATTCACCCTAACCCGTTAATATCATGCTCAATCGTCCGCTAAAAGATATAATGGTGGCAGGCATATTCTTCTGTGTATGTCTGCTGCTCATCTTTGCGGCCATATGGGCATACAACTCCTTCATCCCCACCCCTCCTTATGTTGATCCGGAACGTTATCCGGTGAGAGGCATCGATATCTCGGCCCACAACGGTGATGTGAATCTCGATAAGGCAGCCGCATCGGGATTAGATTTCGTGTTTATAAAGGCCACTGAAGGGGGTGATTTCAAGGACCGTAATTTCCGCACCAACTACGACAAGGCATCAAAAGCCGGAATGAAAAAGGGTGTGTATCACTTTTTCCGGTTCGACCGCGACGGCGTGGACCAGGCGCTCAATCTGATGCGTGCTCTCGGGGGGAGACAGCCCGAACTCGGTCTGGTGATAGATATAGAGAAAGCGGGCAATCCCGACTCCATACCCACGGAGGTGATAACCCGTCGCCTCATAGAGATGGTGGATTATCTCAACCTGCTCGGACATAGAGTGATGTTCTACACCAACCGCGAAGGCTACTACGATTATCTTGCAGAGACATTTCCGGGGCATCCCCTCTGGATATGCGGTTTTTCAGAAAACCCCATCCATGCGGAATGGACCTTCTGGCAATTCAACCACCGGGGAAAGGTAGACGGCATAAAGGGCGACGTAGACATGAATACATTCTGCGGCAGCCGTGAGGAATGGGACAGTTATCTGAAAGGCTCCCTCTGGCCCTACTCTTCCAAACCATAGGGGCACAAAACCATTGTAGCTCTTTTATTTTCGCAATAATAAACCGGATATTTACGTTATAAGATTGGCAGATAATCTACTCCTATGCGACATTCATATAGAGATCGTGGGGCGAAAATTTGTAATGCCGTTTTTTCAACAACCTGCACCAAACTATATATCCGTGAGTCTGAAACATTTTTACATATCCCTTATAGTCCTGATTTTAACAGCTGTGCCGGCCCTTGCCATCGATCCGGAGTTCTATGCCACATCTTCCAGAATGGCAGAAGGAAGATGGGTGAAAGTCGAGGTTAAGGAGACAGGCATGCAATTCATCAGCAATTCCACACTTAAAGGCTTGGGGTTCTCCAATCCCGACAAGGTTAATGTATACGGCTACGGCGGCAGAATGCTTCCGGAGCGTCTTGACACAACCGTGCCCGACGACTTGCCGTTGGCCGTGTCGTTGCGCACCCCTGCAGGCATTGTGTTTTTCGGCCATTGCTCCACCGATTGGGAGCTCTCGGCCAAAGGGGAATATAGCCATATATCCAATCCCTATTCCGATCACTCCTATTATTTCCTGAGCGACCGGGATGAGGAACGCCCCGTCGCGTCACAGGCAGAAGAGGCAGTGGCTACGGATGCGGAGCCTATAAGCGTCTTTACCGAATGTCTGCTCCACGAGCAGGATATACTCGCCCCCTACACATCAGGCCGCGTGATTTTGGGTGAGGATTTCCGCACACAACGCACACGCACCTTCAACTTCCAGCTTCCCGATAACACGGGGGCTGCCAAAGCTTCGGTTGTGTTCGGAGCGAGGGTATCCAACGGCATGTCTACTGTGAATGTCCGGGCCATCGGCACCGATGCGTCCGGCTCGGTAAATATTCCCGGCACAAGCAATTCCACTACATTCCTTAACCGCAACACATGCTCGCTCTCTGTGGAGTCAGGAGAAAAACTGAGTCTTGAAGTGGCTTACACCAACTCAGGCACTCTATTTACCGCCGCTCTCGATTACATCGAAGTAAGCTATCCCCGCCAACTGCGGCTAAGAAATGATGAGCTTTATTTCCGCCTGAACCCTTCGAGTGCGACAGAGGTGGTGATCGAGGGTTGTTCCGATGCCACCATACTATGGGATGTAACCGATCCGGTGAGTCCCAAGGCTGTGACCCTTCATCAGGATAGCGGTGACGCCAAATTCGTCACCCCCGGCGGAGAACGCAGGTATATAGCATTCAATCCCGGTAAGGTGACGCGAACGGCCACCGGAGCCGGAGTGATCCGCAATCAGAATCTTCACGCCATGGATGCACCCGGCATGCTGATAGTGTCGCCCGAACAATACCGCACCCAGGCATTGAGGATAGCCGACCTACATGCCAAAACCGACGGTCTGCAGGTATCAGTAGTCCGCCCGGAGGAGGTATATAACGAATTCTCCTCAGGCACACCGGATGTAACAGCTTTCCGCCGTCTGCTCAAAATGTGGTATGACAAGGCCGGAGGGAATCCCGGCGATTACACAGCCTACTGCCTGCTATTCAGCCGACCCACCTACGACAATAAACTCGGCACGCCGTTGGTGAAACGTGCCGGATACCCCCGCATACCCATATGGCAGGAACCGGGTGTATTCACAGAATCGGGATCTTATTCAACAGATGACTATATCGGCATGCTTGACGACCAGCCGGGCACACTCAGCCTTGGCAATTCCACAATACATGTGGCCGTAGGGCGCATGCCGGTAAAGAGTGTGGCAGAGGCCGAGACTGCCGTGTCGAAGCTCGAGAAATATATGCTCACTCCCACTCTCGGCACATGGCGCAACAACGTGATGCTGATAGCCGACGACCAGGATAACGGTCAACATCTGGAGCAGGCGGAGAAAGTGATCGCCAACATGCGCAGCGGTGAGAATGGATCAGACCTGATATATGAGAAGCTTTATCTTGACTCCTACCCCCTCGGCTATTCAGGACAAGGGGCGGTGTATCCGGAAGCGAAGCAGCGCATGATGGACAAGATTGCCGAGGGGGTAAGCCTGATCGACTATATCGGCCATGCCAATCCCAAGAGCTGGGGACATGAGAATTTGCTCACATGGACCGATATCACGTCAATGACCAACCGCAACCTACCCTTCCTCTACGCAGCCACCTGTGCCTTCATGTATTGGGACGCCGACGAGGTGAGCGGCGCCGAGGAGATGTGGCTCACTCCCGAAGCAGGTGTAATCGGCATGATCTGTCCGAGCCGCACGGTGTATATCTCCGCCAACGGCACTCTTAATGCCTATGTAGCCTCCTGGATGTTCAAGCGAGGAGCCGACGGCCTTCCCCTGCGTCTCGGTGAGATCATGATAAACGGAAAGAACAACTTCAAGGGAGATACCAATAAGCTTCGCTACGGCTTCATGGGCGACCCTGCCATGCGTCTCCCCTATCCCGGCTATAAAGTGGAGCTCACCACCATCAACGGCAAAGCAGCATCAGGTCAGGATGATTATCCCGAACTACAGGCTCGCTCCAAAGTAAGACTCTCCGGACGTATCTCAGACATAGAAGGGAATACGGCCGACGATTTCAACGGCACCATAGAGATACAGCTCTACGATGCTGAAAAAGTAGTGGAGACCTACGGTAATGGCACGGAGGGAAAGGTGTGTACATACAATGATCGCAAAACACGCCTGTTTACCGGTCGCACAACCGTAAGCAACGGCCACTGGGAAACTGAGTTCATCATGCCGTCGGAGATAGAGAACAATTATAGTCCGGCCCTTATCTCCCTCTATGCCATGAACGAGAATGGAGATGAGGCTAACGGTTCAAACGAGCAGCTTTATGTATACGGCTTCGACACCACTGCTACAGACGACACCGACGGACCGGCAATCACCGATTTTTATATCAACGAGCCGGGCTTCAAGGATGGAAGCGCCATCGGACCGAATCCGGTGGTATACGCCTCCTTCTCCGACCCCTCCGGCATCAATCTTTCAGAAGCCGGCATAGGTCACCGTATGACAATTTCGGTAGATGGCAAGGACTGGTATGATGACCTTGACCTCTACTATGCTCCCGATGTCGAAACCTTCGAGAAGGGTAAGATCTCATATCCGCTCCAAGGAATCGAGCCCGGTGATCATACCCTTACCCTTACTGTGTGGGATACTGCCAACAACTCCTCCTCAGCCTCACTTAATTTCTCGGTGCGGGCCGACTGGAAACCCGGTATAACGGAACTGACC
>CAMWZE010000041.1 GCA_947178685.1 uncultured Porphyromonadaceae bacterium | reverse complement strand
ATTTCATATCTTGCATTCTCTAATATAACCTCTCCGGAAGCTTCCTAAAGAAGCACTCCGGAGAGGTATCTTTCATTTTATCATATGGAGATTTATCATATGGAGATCTTGACCGAACGGCTTCCCTCCTTCACCACATACACTCCGGGAGTGAGACGACGCAAACCACTGTAGCTGCCTACAAGACGACCCTGAAGATCATAGATCTTGGCATCAGGTGAGAAACTTGAGAGATCAGCATCCACTACCTCCACAGCAGCTGCCGAAGTGGCCACCTTGAAGAGACGCACATTGCCGAAGATAAACCAGTCGGTGTCGCATAGCTTCGACTTATGCAGTGAGATGGTCAGCTTCCCGTCGTCGGCCTTGGCAATAAGATAGTTGGCATAGTGGTCGGCATTCTCGCTGTGTACCGCCCACGTCTCCTCCATAGTGTTGGGAGCGCCCCACCAGTAGCCGTCGTGCACCTCACCCATCAGCGACACAACCGGCTTCTCCATATCATTGAGAGAGAAACGGGCAAGGAGTTCCTCTGTGCCGTCGGCATGGCGCGCGTTGGCATCGGGATGACTGCCGTTGCGGTAGTGACCTTGGAAGTAAACCATATAATATCCATCATCGAGGCCATCAATGGTCTGCGACACATTGAAGCCGGCGTTGAATATCTCAGCCACATGGCTGCGCACCACAGGATTACCGCTCCAACCGGTGTTGTCACCATCCTTAGAGAAGTCGCCGTTCACGATCTTTCCCTCAAGTTCGTTAGCAGGAATCATCTGCAGCTTATAGTATGCGTTGAGTGCCTTGCGGAGAGAGTCGATTGCGGCGGGATAGGCCGTATCCTCACCTAAGTTGAGTATGCTCTTAGCCTCCTCCACGGCACTCTGAAGTGCCTCATAGCCTTCAAGATCGGAGAAGGCGACCTTTTCGGCCTCCTCGATTGCCTCCTTAAGCTCTATACGCTTGCCAGTCTCCTCAGGAGCATTAAGTTCACGCACATCGCTTGTAAACACGTTCCCCGGCATCTCCATAGCCTCAGCGGCCGGTGTAGAATAGATCTTCAGTATAGTAAGTGAATAGGGATCAAATTCCATCTCCATGCCATCGACGGCAGTAAACTTCTCCCATCGCGGGGATATAAGGTCGGGGGTGCTGAATGAGTTCTCATCAAATAGAGTGGCTGATTTCAGTACACACTTCTCGGCGTCGCCATACAGATTAGCGTTGATATTGAGCTTAAGCGACAGAGGTTCACTCTCGGCGTTTACAACCTTCACCACAGTGGCATTTGATTTCTCGTCAAATCCGGCATGGGCGGCTATACGTCCCGGCTGGATTGTGCCGAAATCGTGGCTGCAATAGAGCTCTCCATCTATGTAACCCTCTATTCTGCCGTTGCTGCACACCACCTTGATCTTATACCATTTACCATTCTCGATAGTGAAGGAGGGACGCTCGGAGATAACTGCGCCCACACCGTCAGTGACATCCTCGAAGCCTACCTGCTTGTTGCCCCAGCCTCCGATGTTGAACTGATAATAATGACCCCAGTCGTTGTCATCGGCGCCAAACACTATAAGGAAGCCCTCCGATCCGGATATCTTGCAAGCTTCCACCTCAATCACACAGTCGTTGAAAGCGAGAGTGTTCATAAGCGAGATACAACGAGACAAGCCGCTGTTGGTCTGAACGAAGTCACTATCTTCATTTACATTCCAGGTGCCTTGCATGTCGGTCCATTCCTGACGCTGACCGACAAAGTCAGGTGAATACAGCTTCTTGCCGTCGGGGGTGGTGACAGTCATATTACGGAATTTTGCGGTGGTCAACCATGTTCCCAATCCCACTCGGCCGGAGTATGCCGCACCAAGACGATCGGTCTGAAGTGCGAACGGCACATTATAAGAGGGCAAGTTCTCGGAGAAGAGTTTCTGAACATGATATGATGCACGGCCAAACACCTCGCCTGAACGCTGCCAGATAAGGTTGCATGTCCAGTTGCGGGCATTGCTGTTCTCGATCAGCGGTGCGTAGGAAGCCATCTTGACTATATCGGAGTTGCGCTCCATATCCATCATGAACACCGCTTCCGACAAAGCCGCATCCATATTGCCTTGACCTACACGAACGTTGGTGGCATATTCTCCCACATAGATCTCATAGTTGCCGCGCGGCACCTGATCAAACATCGAGCGGTTGTTGTAGAAAAACTCCGGAGCCACATACCAGTGGGGATCGATCATATCTGTATGGATATCAAATTCCACTGCATGATCAAGGCCCATGGTGTTAATGAAAGTAAGATCGGGATATTCCTTCTTCAGGCGCTCGTAAATATATTTGTAGTTGGCATCATAGCGCAGACCGAAGTTCTCGTTGCCTATCTCTACATATTTCAGAGGGAAAGGCTCCGGATGACCGGCCTCGGCCCGGCGTGCAGCCCATTCGTTGGTGGCAGGGTCGCCTATGGCATATTCAATGGCGTCGCGGATATCCTCGTAATAAGGATCGAGGTCGCTCCCGGGAGCCACATATTGTCCCCCCCAGCCTATGCAGGAGAGACCGGCATTGCCCACAAACATGCAATCCATTCCCAGGTCTTCGCAAAACTGCAGAATCTCATGGTAGCCCATTCCCCATGTAGAGCGATAGCCCCAGAGGTCATACTGACCGGGACGGGTCATCGGGTCGCCGATAGTCTCTTTCCATTTCACACGGTTGTCGAGCACTATACCCTCGACTATACAGCCACCGGGCCAGCGCATGAAGTTCGGTTTGAGACCTGCGAGCATCTCGGCGATATCGGGACGCATGCCGTTATCTCTGTTCTTGAAAGTCTTTTGCGGGAAGAGCGACACATAATCAACCCATACCGTGCCGTTACCATTGAACTGAAGCACGAACTCGGCATCGGTGAGGGTGGCCTCGGCTGTAATTTCGGCCTTAAGCTCCTGCCATTCTCCGTTGCCGTTAAGCGCGAGCTTCACCTCTCCCACTCTATTGCCATCAGGATCTACCAAGTAAGCTTCACAACCTTTTACCGATTCCGATGAATTTACATAGAAACGAAGGTTATATTTCTCCCCCTTCTCAACGGCTATTCCCCAGTAGCCGGTGTTGATTAATCGTGCGGAAGGGTCCGCGCCATCGCTCTCTATCACCATACGCATGGCGTTGGGGGTGTTCTCATGCAGAGGTATCTCAGGAGTGAGCACATCATATGCAACCTTGGCATCCGTACCCTCCACTTTCCAGCCGGTCATGCTCTTGGCGGCATAATTCCAGTCCCAGTTGAGCTGATTGGATACAAGGTCGGTGTAGCGCACAAAACGGTCGGTGGCTATCTTATTGTCTCCCGTCTCATGGAAACCTCCGGGGATAGTCTGCTCCTCGAAACCTCGGTTTTGGATAAGCTCGGCATAGAGACCTCCATCGCCTGAATGGTTGATCTCCTCAAAGAAGATACCATACATGCCGGGATTGATCTCATGTCCCTTCGTGCCGGTATCCACATACAGCGAGCCCTGTTGTGCGAACCCGCTGACGGAGCCGAACAGAGCGAAAGAGAGTAACGCTGTGTTAAATTTCTTCATGCTATTGGTAGTTTAAAAGGTTAGTATTTGTGTCACAAATTTACAAAAAAATTTTGAATATCAGAGAGTATTCTCATAAAAAGATTATTATAAATACCCTCGCGCTTATAATGTAATCACAGCGTCCGTGCCCTTACCCACACGGCTCCGGATGGTGAGTTCTCCCCCATGACGTCTCACTATCTGGCGGCATATCGACAACCCTACTCCGCTTCCACCGGGCTTTGTGGTATAGAAAGGCTGAAAAAGATTGTCCATTACCTTCTCCGGTATTCCCTCACCATTGTCACTCACAGTGAGATAAGGATGCGTATCCGACACTGAGATCACAACCTCAACCCTCGGATTTGGTGTCGAGGCGACGGCATCAAGCGCATTACGGAGAAGATTAAGCATCACCTGATTCATCAGTGCCGGATCAATACTAAGCATCATATCCTCGGGCACTACATATTGAACCGTGTTGATCGCCAATCCCCGGTTCTGCAGCTCAGCTTCCGCCATGAGTCGCAGATTGTGGAAATAATCGCCGGCCTTCACCGTTATCAGCTCCGGCTCCGGAAGATGTGTCAGTGTATAATATGAGTCAAGGAAACGGCGGATACCCTCCACCTGACCGTTCATCAGTTGGGCAATCTCCTTGATGGTATCACGGGGATAACTTTCCGGATGCTCCATCATGTCGGCTGTCATTGCGGCCAAAGGGGTTATACCGTTACGCATCTCATGCGTCATTATCCTGAGTATACGGTCGTAATATAGTTTACGTGTCTCGAGTTCCTGCAGATTACGCCGATAAAGTTCGGAGATACGGTTCATTGCATTAGTCATCCGTATCAACTCGCGGTCACCCCCTGTGTCTATCCTCATGGTGGTGTCGTTGACCTCCAGACTGCTGACGAAACCCGACATTGTGCGTATAAGGCGCGTCTGAAGATGCCATATACCGAACAAGGCTGCCACTGTCAGCAACATCATCAGTACACCCTGCGCCCACATTCCTTTGACAAACAGCAGAGCGGCAACAGCGGTAGTAACCACCACTCCCACCAACAACAATATGATATTCAATCTGAAATGTCTCATCTTTCAATCAATCCGCGCCTCTTTATCTCGGTTTGAGTTCTTACCCTTCCTCATTATCCTTTTTATGAAGCTCCTTTAAGCCTTTATGCAAATGCCGTGGCATTACATCTTCTTCAAGGCATTGTAGAGTGTCTGGCGGTTTACCCCCAACTGTTCAGCTGCCGCTGAAAGATTGCCTCCACATCTCTCTATCACGCTCCGGATATGGCGCACTTTCACCTCGTCAAGAGTAAGGTTATCTCGCTCATGGAGGGCGTTCTCCACCTCTCGGGTTCGCTTGGCGGCCGCCTCCTCATTGCGCCTCTTTATATTGGTGGCAATGGCATTGCGCAGTTTCTCTAAAAGCACGGTGTTGTCCCATGGTTTAGTCACGAAATCCTCTGCACCGAGTTTCATCGCCTTGACGGCCACATCCACATCGCCGAAAGCTGTAATCACCACCACAGCCGGCGCCTCGGCACTCCCCTTTATTCGCTCCAGCCAAAAGAGTCCGTCGCTACAGTCGAGTTTGGTATTATCAAAATTCATGTCAAGCAACACCACGTCAAACCGCCCGCTGTTAATCAAAGCCGGAATCAGCTTAGGGTCGCCGACTGCCGTAACCTCATAATCGCGCCCGAGCACAATCTTGAGTGTAGCCCTCACAGCCGCATTATCATCTATTATCAGTAGCTTCATATACGAAAACTTAGCAGGTATCCGACACTGCGCCGGATATACAATGCAAAAATAGCCATTCCCTACGAGGTCTGAAAACACTATACCCAATTTTATACTCCCGGATCTCATCCTATGTCTATTTTTTAGACATTCTGAACCCTCAAATCAATAGTTTTACCCATCATACACTATTATTCCTGACAATATCGCATAACTTTGCCACCATGAAACAGATATCAGCCATAATATATTCAGCGATTCTCTCTATCTCGGCAGTGAGTCATGCGACCGCTTCTACGGAATTGCCGGAAATCATCGCCGACAAAATAGAGTTTCAGGTGGAGGTTGCCGGCAAGGAGTGCGCCCCGATGTCGCTCAACGACTGTCTGCTCTATGCACGGCAAAATGCACGCACCAACCGGCTGAACCGTCTTAAAACCGAGACGGCACATGCCGACAAGCGAATTGCGGCTGCCGACCTGATGCCTTACCTGTCGCTCAGTGGCAGCACAAGCCTTAGTTTCGGTCGAAACATCGACCCGGAAACAAACACCTACGACAATAAGAAAACCCTCGGATCAGCTCTCGGCATAAACCTGTCGCTCCCCCTTTTCGACGGACTCGTCAGCATCAATAATCTTAAGACGGCCCGGATAGAGGAACTCCGCTCGCATAAAAATTACCTTGTGGAGGAGGATAAGATCTCTTTGGAGGTGATAAAGAATTTCTACAATGTAGCCTATTGCCGCGCGTTGGTGCAACAGATGGAACGCCAACTCACCCGCGACTCCACAGACCTTGCCGCTACTCGCCGTGGTGAGGAATTAGGCACAAAAAGTGGTGCCGATGTGGCTGAGCTTGAAGCCGTGGTCGCCTCCGACCTTTATGAGCTCACTAATCAAAAGAATCTTCTCAAAAAGGGATATCTTGATCTGCGAGGATCAATGGGGATGCCCCTCTATGAAGAGCCTATGAACCTGATTTTCGATACTCTTGATAATCAAGACTTATCTGATTACGCCGGATTATCTACCATGCCGGACAGACGCAGCAAATTGCCTGAGATCGAGGATGCGGAGTTGGCTGTAAGAGCAAGCAGGTATTCCTTATACGCGGCTCGGGGCGCCTACTCACCACGACTTACTCTCACCGGGGGTATCTCCTCATCTTATTATCGACTCGTCGGAAAGGGCACGATAGCTGAATCATTCCGCAGTCAATTCCGCAACAATATGGGTGAATATATTGGTCTATCCCTATCATTTCCTATCTTTGATGGCCTCGCCACCACCAACCGTGTCAAGCGGGCTCAAGTTGCTCTCAGGGAAAGCGTGACACGTCTCGAAGAAGCGGAATATCAGATACGGAAGGCTTCTGACGAGGCTTTGCTCGACCGTGACGCTGCCATCGAGGAACTGACAGCAGCCCACCGACGACTGGAAGCAGAAGAGATAGCCTATAAAGCAGTCAGACGCAAATACGAATTAGGCATGGCATCGGCAATCGACCTCTACACAGCCGGCTCAAAGTTAGCCACTGCGGAAGCCACACTCACCGGCAAACGTATACAGCGTGTGATATCTGAGATTACCCTCCGCTATTACCAAGGAGTCCCCCTCATAAAAGAATAACCCGATCATCATATTGAATTTTATGGATACTGAAATAAAACGACGTTTCCCTCGCCTGCGTAAATACGGCCCTTGGGCTGCAGTCGCTCTCCTTCTGGCCGGAGTTGTGACCCGGGCTATAATAGCATCCCACACCACCACCCACACAGTCGACTATAAATCCATCTCCACTGACATTGTTACAGATGGCGAATTTAACGATTATATCTATCTCACCGGAAAAGTGGAAACCGGTATGACGGTGCAGATCGCCGCCCTCGAAACCGGCATAGTGGAGCAGAAACTTGTGGAGGAGGGGGCAATGGTAAATGAAGGGGATGTGATACTCACCCTTCGCAATCCACTTCTGCGCCAACAGATTCTCGACTCTGAGTCGCAACTCGCCGAGAAGCAGAATATGCTGCGCGACACCGAACTCTCGATGGAGACAAACCGACTGCAGGTGAAGCGCGATATTCTCTCCGCACGAACTGAGCTCAACAGAAAGCGACGTGCCGCCGAACAGCAAAAGACTCTCCTTGACGAACGCCTCACCTCTCGCGAGGAATACCTTAAGGCCCAGGAGGATTATGATCTCGCCAAAGAGAATCTGCACCTTCTCGAGGAGCGCTTGCGCCAGGATTCAGCCTATCGTGGCGTGCAATTGGCTATGATGAGGGAGAGTCTCGCCAACATGCAGGAGAATTTCGCGCTCGTGCGTCAGAGAGCCGACAATCTTAATGTGCGCGCCTCTCACAGCGGGCAGCTCGGCAACCTCAACGTCGAGATCGGACAGAACGTATCCGCCGGTCAGCAAGTGGGACAGATAAACATTCTCGACAATTACAAGCTCACCGTGAATATTGATGAACATTACATCGATCGTGTGTCACCGGGACTCATCGGTAAAGTTAACCGTCAAGGTAAGGAGTTCGAAGTTTCGGTACGCAAGGTATATCCCGAAGTGACTGACGGTAAGTTCCGTGCCGACCTCGAGATTGTAGGCCGGCTCCCCGATAATCTCCGCGTAGGCCAGACCTACCCTATCGATCTACTTTTAGGACAGCCGGTCAAGACTCTTATGATAGCCAAAGGCACCTTCTTCAACAGCAGTGGCGGCAAGTATGTCTACGTTGTCTCATCAGATGGGAAGACAGCCACAAAGAGGGAGGTAAAGATCGGGCGTCGCAACCCTAAGTATTACGAAATCCTGGAAGGCCTTGAAGCCGGAGAGACCGTCATCACCAGCTCCTATACCGATTTCGACGATGCCGACCGCATACACATAAACCGCTAATTAAAACCCATAAACCTATGAATATCGAAATAAAAGACTTGGAAAAAATATTCCGTTCAGACACGGTTCAGACCGTGGCCCTCAACAAAGTGTCGCTCTCAATCGCCGATGGTGAATTCGTAGCCATCATGGGCCCCTCAGGATGTGGCAAATCAACTCTCCTCAATATCCTCGGACTCCTCGACAACCCCACATCCGGAAGCTATAGGCTCGACGGGCATGAAGTGGCCGGCCTAAAGGAGAGCGGACGCACCGACTATCGCAAAGGACGCATCGGCTTCATATTCCAGTCGTTCAACCTCATCGACTCAATGACTGTGCGCGACAATGTCATGCTCCCACTCAACAATCTTCCCCTGTCTCGCGAAGAGAAGAACAAACGTGTTGACGAGGCACTGGCCAGAATGGGTATCACCCACCGCGAACGCCACTATCCCTCTCAGCTCTCCGGCGGTCAGCAGCAACGTGCCGCTATCGCAAGAGCCATAGTAAGCCGTCCTGGATTGATTCTCGCCGATGAGCCCACCGGCAACCTCGACTCCAAGAACGGCGCGGAAGTGATGCAACTACTCTCCGATCTCCATCGTGAGGGTGCCACGATAGTGATGGTGACTCACTCTCAACGTGACGCCTCTGTGGCCGACCGCATAATCAATCTCTTCGACGGACAGATTGTTGACAATCTGTCCACAATCTGACTCATATCTTTTACCCCTCAACACCTTGATCATGTTTAAATTTTTCACTACCGATCTTCGGCGCAACCTCATAAAGATTCTCTGCCTCTCGGTGGGGCTCGCCGTAGGATTCCTGCTTGTGGCCAAGATATATTTCCAACAGACCTACGACTCCTTCTTCTCGAATATAGACCACATCTATACGGTGAAGCAGAGCACTGTGATGCAGGATAAATACAGTGAGTGGG
>CAMWZE010000040.1 GCA_947178685.1 uncultured Porphyromonadaceae bacterium | reverse complement strand
ATACTACAGTGAGCGCACCCAAGCCATCCCATAGATTATCGAGCACATACAGCGCCTTGGAATGTGCCTTTGTGTTTTGATAATCAATGGCTACGAAGGAGCGTCCGAGCTCAAGAGTCGTGGGAAGATATTTCTCAATGAATTCGGGAGAGAATCGGAACATATGGGATGTGGCGATATTTGGGACACCGTTCTTCATACGGATGTCTTCACCGAGGATGAATCTGTAGCCACCCAAGATTTCTCGTTCTTCCGGATTCCATACCACGAGTTGACGGCATGGGATCTCCATTGTGTCAAACTCATCGATGTCGCAGCTGAGCCCTGTGCCGCCACCGGCATCACGGAAGGCAATCTCGCGGAGGCGTCCGATCTCACGCATGGTGTTGGGCGCATTGAAAGCGTCGACCACATACAACTCGTTGATGCCTTTGTTGGCATGACGAAGCAGGCGGTCGGGTGTAAGCTCTGCGGAAATAAGCTCTTTATCGACTGGATCAATAATCTTTTCCATTATCAATGTATTATCCGGTTGAATAGGTTTTATCCGGTGGGACTGCATAGGAGAGCCCGTCAGAACCGGAGATTCGCAAGACAACGTAATACCGGAATTTTTGCAAAATTAATAAAAAAACGTTGTAAAGCAAAATTCCGGTTAGAGATTCACTTGGATCGGTTAACTTATGCAATGCATTTGATGTGGGTGAGTGGGAATGATGATGGAGCGGGGAATGGAGCAAGATAGGAATTAATTAAAGAACAAATAGAGTATTAATTAAACTAAACAGAGTTTTTTTACGTCATTTATATAGAAGTTGTCGAAGAAAATACTTGGACAGGTTCAATGCGTAATGCACAATTCATAAATTATAATTCATAATCCCCGATACATGACCGGCAACGCTTCCGGGGTGTGCTCCCGACGGCGTTCTGTTTCTTGATATGGAATCTGAATTATATAGTTATGATGTAAAAAAGGATATGTTTATGAGCAAGTATACATTAAGACGCGCGATATTGGCATCGATTGCTGTTATGGCCTCTGCCTGCTTCTCTTTTTCTGTCAGGGCGACGGAGACTGCCTCTGTCTCTTCAGAGGTGACAGCAGCCTCTTCGAAAGAGAAGGCATCCATCTCTTTCGGAGAGACAATCCATAATTTCGGGAATATCAAGGAGGATGGTGGACCGGTGAGTTGTGAATTTGAGTTTGTAAACACCGGAGGTGCAAATCTTGTGGTAATCAGCGCTACAGCTGAGTGTGGCTGTACCACCCCCGAATTTCCCAAGCAGCCCATAGGCCCGGGAAAGAAGGGAAAGATAAAGGTGACATACAATCCGTTAGGTCGCCCGGGAGGCTTCGATAAGGTGGTGACTGTCAAAACTAACGGAAAACCGTCGAAAGTTCGGTTGAAAGTGAGAGGAAGCGTTATCCCGAAGAAATGAAATGTTCAGGAAGATGAAGTTAAGATATCTTGCAGCCGCTTTCATGATTATTTCATCCTTAATGGCTTATGGAGAGGTGGAATGGCTGTCGAAAGACTATGATTTCGGCGTATTCAAAGAGAGCGACGGAAAGGTAACCGGGAAGGTTTCTTTTGTTAACCGAGGGCCTGAGGCTACGTTCATAAGCCGTGTGCGTCCGAGCTGCGGATGCACCGGAGCTTCGTATACCGACTCTATGGTGCAACCGGGCGATACGGCCACTATTACTTTCACCTATAATCCCCAAGGGAGACCGGGACATTTCGACAAGAATGTGAAGGTGTAATTGGGTGAGGGGAATGACTTGACTGTGATAAGGATACGGGGAACTGTCATAGGTTCTTCAGCTACACTGCAGAGCTATTATCCGGTGGAATGTGGCCCGCTGCGTCTCGACAACAGTGTTGTCCCTGTCGGAGAAATCAAGAAAGGGAGGTCACGTCATCTTTTCATGAACGTCTATAATCAGGGCGACAAATCCTTGAAACCCGAATTCAAGACCGGATCTCCGGCCCTCGCTGCAGAGATTAACCCGGCTGAAATCGCACCCGGAGAGACCGCGACTATCACTTTCCTTCTCAAGACTGACGCGGAGATGCCGGGAGGACCCTTCGAAATTCCGGTAAACATCTATCCTGAGGGAGAGAAGGGCCCCAATAGTAAAGTGACCATAAATGGAGTGATTATACCGGACACATCGACAATCCCTATAGAGAAACTGGAAAATGCTCCTCAAGCATTCCTCTTTCCGGAGTTTGTAGACTTGGGGGAAATAAAGGGGAAGAGTGAGGAGAACTTTGAGTTTTCGGTGCTCAACGAGGGTAAGGAGCCTCTCCGGGTAGAGAATGTGTATCCCAAGAGTGGAGGAATTGTGATAAAGCGGTCGCCTTCTAAGGTAAAGGGTGGTGGCAAAGGTATAGTGAAGGGCACGGTGCGCCTGTCTGAATTGCCCGACGGACCATTCAGACTTAAGGTGGAGGTTCTTACAACTGATCCTTTACACCCCGTGCGCACATGTGAGATAGTAGGAGAAAAGAAGTAACGAGAGTCTGATTATTCGTATTGGATAATCGGTAAAGACCCGGATTAACCTTATAATCAATAAGCATATATGCATCAAGGTATGGAACATCCAGAGAATGATAAACAGTATAAAGGACTTCAGGTGAACTCCGGCGTGGGTTCGCAACCTGTGGTCAATCCATATAGAGCGGCTCAGCGACGTAAACGTGTTGAACTGAGTGCAGGTGACTACGTTGAGGGTATCCTCAAGGGAGACATGAGTGTGCTCGGCCGGGCTGTGACATTGGTGGAGAGCACAAATGACCGCCATCAGGCTATAGCCCAGGAGGTTATTGAAAAGTGCCTTCCATACTCCGGAAATTCAAGACGCATAGGTATAACAGGAGTGCCCGGAGCCGGAAAATCAACGTCAATCGATGTTTTCGGTCTGCATGTAGTGCGTCAGGGTCACAAGCTGGCTGTTTTGGCCATAGATCCCAGCAGTGAGCGCACCAAAGGAAGCATACTTGGCGACAAGACACGCATGGAGAAACTATCGCAGGAGAAGAATGCTTTTATCCGACCCTCTCCATCGGCAGGCTCACTCGGAGGCGTGGCCCGGAAGACGAGAGAGACAATTGTGCTCTGTGAGGCAGCCGGCTACGACCGTATCATAGTTGAGACAGTAGGCGTGGGTCAAAGCGAGACGTCGGTACATTCGATGGTTGACTTCTTCCTGTTGATACAGCTTGCCGGAACCGGCGATGAGCTGCAGGGTATTAAGCGTGGCATCATGGAGATGGCCGACGGGATTGTGATAAACAAATGCGACGGCGACAATGTGGAGCGTGCCAAGCTGGCGGCCTCGCAGTTCCGCAACGCCCTTTTTCTCTTTCCTCCCACGCCGAGTAAGTGGAAGCCGGAAGTGCTCACCTATAGCGGCTACTATGAAATAGGCATCGATCTTGTGTGGGATATGATAGACCGTTACTTCGACTTCGTTATAAAGAACGGGTATTTTGAGAAGAAGCGCAACGAGCAGGCGAAATACTGGATGATCGAGACAATCGACGAGCAGTTGCGTTCCAGTTTCTACGGAATACCGGAAGTGAGGGCTCTTCTTGAACAGAAGGAACTGAGGGTGCTCAATAACGAGCAGTCGTCGTTTACCGCTGCCAAGGATGTGCTCGACTTCTACTTCAGCCGCCTTCGAGGGGAATGACTTGGCTTAGCCAGGCATGTTAATTGCACAACTGAGCCATCTTTAGTGCAATTATAGGTGTTAATAGGGATATAAGTGTTAACTTTACAGTCCGAAATCCTGCCGGACAGAATGTCGTCACGACTTTTCAGGGAAGAGCGGGATAAATAAAGATATGGCAAATAAATTAGTAGAAATTGTACCGATCCAGGCACGCAAATACGGTAACCGTGAGGCCTACCGCTTCTGCTGGCGCAAGGATGGAGAATGGCAGTCGACCTCCTGGACAGAGTTCGAGGCCCAGATAAATGTGGCCGCCAAGGCCCTCGCCTCTCTTGGACTGATAGAGAAAGACACGATAGCGATCTGCTCGCCCAACACCCCTCAGATCCTGATAACGGAGTTAGGTGCGTTTGCAAACAGAATCGCGGCAATCCCTTTATATTCCAGCTCGTCGCAGGAACAATACGACTTCATAGTCAGCAACGGTGAGGCGAAGGTGCTTTTCGTGGGTGATTCCCATCAATATCCCCTTGCCTACAATTACTGGAAGAAACATCCTGAGCGTGTCACACGCATTGTGGTGTTTAAGAATGATGGGCTTGAGCTTCGCCCGGACGACACGATAAGTATCTTCTGGGACGACTTCGTGCGACTTGGGATGAATGCCTCCGAAGAGATAGCGGAAGAGGTGAAACGTCGTTCCGAGGCAGGACTGCCTGAAGACATGGCCACCTTGATTTATACATCCGGCACCACCGGGGAGCCAAAGGGCGTGTGCATCACACATTCCAACTACGACGCGGCGATGGAGGCACATCTGAAAGAGCTCCATGGCGTAAGCGATAGTGACCTTTCGATGGCATTTCTCCCCATGAGTCATATTCTTGAGAAGGCATGGTGCTTTTTCTGCATAACGAAAGGTATCGCCATAGCTGTGAACTACGACCCGAGGGTTATCACAGAGACTATCCATGATATACATCCCAATATCATGTGCTGTGTGCCAAGATTTTGGGAGAAAGTATATGCGGCGGTCCGCGAGAAGATTGCCGGAATGGGGAAGGTGCAGCGTATGATGGTGGCGCGTGCCTTGAAGACGGGAAAGAAACGCAACCTCGACTATGCACGTCGTGGCAAGAAGGCTCCTTATCTACTTGAGAAGGAGTATCAATTTTGGAACCGCAATATCTTCCAGAAGCTGAAGCATGCTATCGGCATTCCGAATCCTAACCTGTTCCCGACAGCGGGTGCGCCACTTAGCGACCGTATCGTTGAGTTCATGCGCTCGGTAGGTATAGACGTTCGCATCGGCTATGGCCTTAGCGAGACAACAGCTACCGTCAGCTTCTATCCCGACACTAACTATGAGATCGGCACGGTAGGACTTCCGTTGCCCGGCCTCAAGGTAAGGATTGACGATAACGGGGAGATTTTGGTTAAGGGTGCCACCGTAACCCCGGGGTATTACAAAAATCCACAGGCTAATATAGATGCCTTTACCGCTGACGGCTATTTCCGCACCGGCGATGCCGGATATTTCAACGATAGTGGAGCTCTGGTGCTTACTGAGCGTGTAAAGGATCTTTTCAAGACCTCCAACGGCAAGTATATCGCACCGCAGATGCTTGAGAGTCGTCTGGCAGAGAATAAATATATCGATGAGGCGGCCGTGATCGGTGACCAGAAGAAATTTGTCACTGCTCTTATCGTGCCTAATTATCCTCAGCTTCGCGCATGGGCCGAGAAGAAGGGGATTGATGCTTCCGACACCGAAAAATTTGCTAAGAATCCGGAGGTTGTGGCTTTTGTGATGGAGCAGATCGACGAGGTGCAGAAGGGTCTGGCCTCATATGAGAAGATCAAACGGATCACACTCCTGCCACATCATTTCTCAATCATGCATGGAGAGGTCACCAACACTATGAAGGTGCGACGCCCGGTTGTGGCTAAGAGATATGCCAAGGAGATAGAGGCGATGTACAGCTATTGATGGGATGTGGGATATCTACATAACACTAAAAAGAAGCTTTTCACCGTTTATCTGAAAAAGAAACGAAAAACTAATAATGATAACACAGGAACAGTTGAAGGAGGTGGTGGAGCGCACGGAGGCGTTGAAGCGTTACCTCGACATAGACAGTAAGAAGATTGAGGTGGAGGAGGAGGAGCTCCGCACCCATGTGGCTGATTTCTGGGAAGACCGGGAGAAAGCCGAGGCACAGATGCGTAAGATAAAGGAACTCCATTTCTGGATTGACTCCTACACAGAGCTTGAAAAGCAGGTGGAGGAATTGCAGCTCGGCTTTGAATGGATAAAGGAGGAGCTCGTGACAGAGGAGGAGATTGATGAGCAGTATGCCAAGCTCATAGAGAGTCTGGAGAAACTCGAGCTCCGTAACATGCTGCGTCGCGAAGAAGATAAGTTGGGTGTGGTGCTCAAGATCAACTCAGGTGCCGGTGGCACAGAGAGTCAGGATTGGGCTCAGATGCTCATGCGTCTCTATCTGCGTTATGCGGAGAAACATGGTTACAAGACCTCTATCGCCCAGCTTCTCGAGGGAGATGATGCCGGCATCAAGTCGGTCACCATCAATATAGAGGGTGACTATGCCTACGGCTTCCTGAAGAGTGAGAATGGAGTGCACCGTCTTGTACGTGTGAGTCCTTACAACGCACAGGGTAAGCGCATGACATCGTTCGCCTCGGTGTTTGTAACCCCACTCGTTGACGACACGATTGAGATCAATGTCGAGCCTGCGAAGGTATCGTGGGATACTTTCCGTTCGGGAGGTGCCGGCGGTCAGAACGTCAACAAGGTGGAGTCGGGCGTACGTCTGCGCTATCAGTATAAGGATCCTTACACCGGAGAGGAGGAGGAGATCCTCATTGAAAATACAGAGACCCGCGACCAGCCGAAGAATAAGGAAAACGCCATGCGTCAGTTGAAGTCGATCCTTTATGAGAAGGAGCTTAACCATCGCATGGAGGAGCAGGCAAAGATTGAGGCCGGCAAGAAGAAGATAGAGTGGGGTAGCCAGATACGCAGTTATGTGTTTGACGACCGTCGCGTGAAGGATCACCGCACCAACTATCAGACCTCCGATGTGAACGGTGTAATGGATGGAGATATAGATGCCTTTATCAAGGCTTATCTCATGGAATTTGCCGCCACAGAGCAATAAAACCAAAGATTATATTAAAGCATACCTTATTAGAGGGGTCATATCAGAATATCATATTCTGATATGACCCCTCAGCTATATTTATCAGTATTTTACTGTTACTTACGTTCCTTTATGAATCCGTGGCGGTAAGCATAGAGAAGTTCCTTCAGCTCTTCAATCTGTCCGAGCAATTCTTTGCCATGGTCGGTGTCGCGCACACGCACACGCTGGGAGTTAAGCTCTACCAGACGATTGATGGAGATGATGTCGGTGCCGTTTCTCACAGCCTCTTCAGCCGAGGTGAAGGGTTCGTGCTGCACAAGTTCGAAACCTCGCGAATGATATACGAGAGTATATCCGGCTATCCCGGTGGTGTCGTGATAAGCCTTTGAGAAACCACCGTCAATCACCATCAGTTTACCGTTGGCCTTCACGGGATTCTCACCTTTGCCTACTTTCACGGGCACATGTCCGTTGATTATGTGCCGGTGTTCACCCTTCACGTTAAAGGCATCAAGAATATTGTCGCATATTTTCTCATCGTCACGCAGATGATAGTAGTATCCTTTCTCCTCATGATGAGTGGCAGTGTCCTCTATGAAATATCTTTCGAAGGTTGCCATCTTGCTTTTGTCGAAGAGAGGGGAGTCGGGACCACACCATGCGTAAAGATAATAATCAATCGCATCTCTTCGTTGATCGGCCGGCGTGTCATTATTAATTGCCGAGCGCATCAGCAGCTCTATCTGTTGCAGAAGCTCCTCCCCTTTGTAGGGTTTGCCGTTAACCTCCACCTCTTTCAGCGAGCCGTCTGCTTCGAGCGGTATGGAGGCATGAAAGAGAAGATTTGAGTTATTGACGGAATAAAGGCTGCCATGCGAGTAGAAGATATTGATATGACGCTTCAGCTTGTCGCTCACAGAGAAAGAGTGGGTGAGCTTATCCATAAGCTGCTGTTCCTCCGGGGAGAGACGATAGGGATCGGCCGGGTCGATGGTAGGGAAATTTGCATCTTTCAGCGGATAGGTCTTGCCGTCTAACTCAATTGTGGCATCAGTATAGTTTATCTTATCGAGTAAGCGGCGGTTGTCCATCTTCCATTCGGGATGACGGGCTATCATTTGCCCTTCAAGTTTGAATTGAATCACCGCTATAGCTTTGTGCATCTTGGCTATGAGCTGACGGTTCTTCTCGGTGAGCGGTTCCTCCTGATTGCTCCCTTTTGGCAGGAAAACCTTGCAAGGATCATCCTTATATGTCTCCATGGCAAAGGTGGCGAGAGGAACGAGATTAATACCATAGCCATCCTCAAGGGTGGTCATGTTGCCGTAGCGCAGAGATACCCGCAGCACATTGGCTATTGAACATTCGTTGCCGCAGGCCGCTCCCATCCAGAGCACGTCGTGGTTTCCCCATTGAATATCGAAATTCTTGTAGGTGAGTAGAGTGTCGAGCACCAGGTGGGCACCGTCGCCACGGTCGAATATGTCGCCGAGGAGGTGAAGCTGGTCGATGCTGAGACGCTGGATCACATGCGATATGGCTGCGATGAAGTTTTCAGCCTGCCCGGTTGATATTATAGTCTCGATTATCCGGTTGTAGTAAGGTTGTTTATTCTCCTCGGATGGAGATTCGTGCAATAGTTCCTCTATTATATAAGCGAACTCCGGAGGGAGACTCTTGCGCACCTTGGAACGGGAATATTTTGAGGATACCGCCTGGAGCACTTTTACGAGCTGGTGGAGCGTGATCTGATAGAAGTTGTCAAGATCCTTCTCGGTGGAGCGGATGAGAGCAAGCTTACGCTCCGGATAATATATAAGGGAGCATAGCTGGCGTATATCGTCTTCACGCAGAGTGGTTGAGAATATCTCGTTTACTTTTCGCTTGATATTTCCCGAAGCGTTCTTGAGGATATGTCGGAAAGCCTCCGACTCACCATGGATATCGGCGATGAAATGTTCGGTGCCTTTGGGAAGGTTGAGAATAGCCTCAAGGTTTATTATCTCGGTAGCGGCCGCGGAGACATTCCCGAAATTCTGCGAGAGAAGTTCGAGCACTCTACGGTCTGATTCAATTTTTTTTGCAGTTGGGAGCATATGGGGAGGATGGGTTATAAGGTTTTGGAGTTTAGATGAAACAGGAGAAAATTTATGGTCGGGGAGTGAGGTTGCAAAGATTAGAGTTGAGAGTGAAACTAATCGATGGGAGGAGATGTTATAACATTATAACAATATTTTTCGGGGTTTATGACTTGTATCCCCGGAAATATAGAAATTTTTCAGTTTGATATTATTTATCATAAAAATATGAAAAGAGTAATAGTGATGGGTGCCTCTTAGGGCATCGGTTATGCATTTG
>CAMWZE010000039.1 GCA_947178685.1 uncultured Porphyromonadaceae bacterium | reverse complement strand
ACCTCAACCAGCAGCTCCGTGATGCAAACGCTGCTGTTAATAAGGAGATCGCCGGCGTGACTATCCACTCTTACGCTTCTCCTGACGGCACACTCGCTTTCAACACTGAGCTCGCCGAGCGTCGTGAGAAAGTGACTGAGAAGTTCATGGCCAACCAGCTCAAGAAAGACAAAATCACCGAGTTCGGTGAGCTTACCGCTACTTTCACTCCTGAGGACTGGGAGGGCTTCCAGGAACTCGTTTCCAAGAGCAACATCCAGGATAAGGACCTTATCCTTGGCGTGCTCAAGATGTACAAAGATCCTGAGCAGCGTGAGACTGAGATCCGTAACCTCTCAGGCGTATTCAACGAGCTCGCTGACCAGATCCTTCCTCAGCTCCGTTACTCTAAGATCATGGCTTCTATCAACGTGATCGGCAAGAGCGACGAGGAGATCGTGGCTCTCTTCAACAGCAACCCAAGTGCGCTTTCTGAAGACGAGATCCTCTATGCAGCTACCCTCACCGATGACTGGAACCGCAAGAAAGAGGTTTACGCTAAAGCCGGCCAGGTTTACCCCAATAGCGCACGCGCTATGAACAACCTCGGTATGGCTGAGTATGCTCTTGGCAACTATGCTGCCGCTCAGAGCGCATTCGAGAAAGCTAAACGCCTCGATCCATCTTTGAAGTCTACCGACATGAACCTCGGTCTTATCCAGCTTCTCAACGGCAACTACAGCAAGGCTAACGAGCTTCTCGGCTCTGCTGCCGGCGTGCCTGAGGCCGCTGACGCTCTCGGTGTTTACTACCTGACTCAGGGTGAGGTTGCCAAGGCTAACACTGCTTTCGGCAACTCTAAGACCAACAACGCGGCTCTTGCCAAACTTCTTGCAAAAGACTACTCTTCCGCTCAGTCTATCCTCTCTGCAGTGCCCAATCCTGATGCCAACACTTATTACATCGCTGCTCTCGTAAGCGCTCGCACTAACAACGAGAACGGTGTGATCAACAACCTCCGTAAGGCTATCAGCATGGACAGCTCTCTTCTCCAGAAGGCTAAAGCTGACCTTGAGTTCGCTAACTTCAACCTCAACAGCCTCTAATCGGAAATATCCGATAAAGACCATAAAAAACGCTTCCGGAAATTCCGGAAGCGTTTTTTTATCTATCAATAATAACTGTCAGAGTTGGCCTTGTTCTATCAATGTCGCTATACGCTCTATTATGGCGTCTTCCTCATTTTTCTGCGGATTGAAGGTATTCTTCATGTTTAGACCGAAAAGTTTACCCACGGCCTGATAGAAACCTGCACGAAAACTGCCGAGGAAAGCCTTCACGATATGAAATGAATTCTGATCAGTTTCCCGCGTGATCAGCTTAAGCAGTATCTTCCCCTGGTTGCGTGTCATCTTCTTCACAACAGGTTTGTATTGCTCCACAATATCGTGCTCAAGCCTTTTCAGATGCTTCTCCCGCTCCTTTTTGTCGGGAATGGTCTGTATGTATTCATAAGTCTCGGTCAAGGCTGAGAAAGCGAGTTTGGCATATGGCAGAGTCTTTCTTACATCTCTCACCGTACGCCAGTAGAATTCCTCCTGCTTCTTATTTTTGAACCTCATCGGGGGATATACGGTGACATCGTTGAATATCGTCATCCTTACCGTATCACCGTATTCATCCACAAATCTATAGAAGCCCTTGAACGCTTGTATTTTCAATTCCGGCACCTCAGGCAACGGGATCAGATCCGGTTTTTTACCGGACGCAAACCCCTCGCGGCCCCCGCAGATAAGAGCCGCCGTCAAAAGCAGAATATGTAGAGAGAGGTGTTTTTTCATCAGAAGTTTATATTTTGACTTAAATAATGGAGAGCCAAGGATGTCTCCGGACCATATTTCATAAGTGCGTCAATAATCGAATTGGAAGTAGTCAGCGTTAGGGCAATCTCACCTCCGCGTGCCTCTACTACATGTTCTTTCTCAGACAGACCCAGACCCTGTTCAGTACATAGGAATCCGGATAGACGGCGATGAATCCGTGTGTTTAATTCAGCCAAACTATAGGAATCCGACACCGATTCGAGAATCTCACGCAAGCCCGGCATTATATGCTGATAATAGGCCGAGCGGCCATAGGCGGCCTCAAGCGCACCGAGATGCACATGAGGCCATCTGCCATGTAATGAAACTGCAGCCCTATTCTCCGCCCCAAATCTTTTCAAGACCGAAGCTCCCCCCGCCACCGGCACAGAGAGTGTGATTGGATTAGTTATCAAACCCTCCCCACCGATATAGGCAGTGGTAAGATTACGGGTATAACCTTTACGCGTATATCGCTCAGGTGAAGCATAGCATGAGCGATTAGCCGCTATAACAGCTTTCCGATCATCGCTTAACGAACGAATTTCAGAGAACCACCTGGCATACCACTCAATAGAGGCGGCGTAGGGAGGCACTTCCATTTTACTTTCCGGTGTCACCATTTCCTGTCGGGATTGGCATCACGAAGTATACGGTTCCAGCGAATCTTACCGTCAAACAGACCCTTCTCCTCATCGAAAGAGGCTATTATAAACATTGGTGAGCCAACAATATGATCTTCAGGCACAAAGCCCCAATAACGGGAGTCGGCTGAGCGGTCACGGTTGTCACCCATCATCCAATAATAGTCCATCTTGAAAGTATAGTAGTCGGTCTGTTCGCCATTGATGTATATCTTGCCATCCTTCACACGGAGGTCATTACCTTCATATACGCTGATGGCACGCTCATAAATCGGAAGATTTTCCATAGTGAGATGAAGAGTAGAGCCTCGTTTCGGAATCCAGAAGGGACCCATATCGGGACGAGTCCAGCCATATGATGCACCCAACGGGAACATGCCGGATAGATCGTAGAGCCCCACCAGGCCCTCCCGGAGCAACGGACCGGCCACCTCCGGCCAGGCCTCTACCTCCGCCTTCATATCGTAGGTGAGCGGCACGTTATAGTAATAGACACCCTCGCTCTCGCTGAACACAGGGGATTGTCCGTGATCATCACCACGCACACCAAGCTCACTCCACTTTTCATCGGAGATGGTTGACTTTACCGGGATGATGTAATTGAACTGCACATTGTCAGGCTCTTCAATAGCCTTGCCGTCGATAAACACGGAGTCGTTACGTATCACAAGGAACTCTCCCGGCAGACCGATAGCCCGCTTCACATAATTCTCGCGACGGTCGACAGGACGCCACACTATTTCACCGAACATCTCTTTGTTCTGCTCCATATACTCCCGCGGATTATCAATACCGTTACGGCGAAGGTCGTAGGAGATCTGGTAATAGTCAGGATTCTGTATCTTCAGAGCTACAGTGTCACCCTGAGGATAGTTGAACACTACGATGTCACCACGTTCGATGGAACGGATGCCCGGCAGACGGTGGTAGGCGAGCTGTGGCTGGTCAAGATAGCTCTTGGTGTTCACAATAGGCAACGTGTGCTGAGCCAACGGGAAATGAAGCGGAGTCTGAGGCACACGCGGGCCATAGATAGTCTTGTTAACCCATAGGTAATCACCCACAAGCAGTGATTTCTCAAGACTCGATGATGGTATCTTGTAATTCTGGCCGATAAAGGCAAAAATGAAGTATACAAGCACAAGGGCATAGATAATCGCGTCGACCCAAGCCATCACGGAACGCACCGGCCCCTTCTTATCCTTCCACCAAGTCCAGGGGATATATGCCGTGATATAGATATCAATGAGCAGGAGCCAGAATATACCGAGCCAAGGATTGCCCATCCATATCACCCAAAGAAAGAAAAGCAATGAAACGATACCGAAACGGATCCAGCGGGTAGCCTTGGTCTCCTTGATACGCTCACTCAGACTTCTCTCCTTTCTCTTGAAGCTGTCTGCCACATGTCCGGCTGAATCGCCCGACACATTATTGCGGTTACTGTTATCCATACATTCAGAGTTAGAAGATTCCTGTGGTATGGGTCAAGTCGGAGAGCATATCGGAGATGGTGTGATACCCTTTCTTATCTTTCAGCCATTCTGCGGCCTTAACCGCGCCAAGGGCAAAGCCCTCACGGCTCTTAGCCTCGTGAGATATGGTAATCTTGTCTACCGGCGAATCCCAAGTCACGATATGCGTTCCGGGCACCTCTCCTTGGCGTTCGTGGGCTATTGGAAGGATATTTTTACCCGGTGTTTTACCCTCAACCGGCTCTTCCCAGCTATCAAGGCGCGTCACCCTCTCCACGATATCCTCCGCAAGGGTTATCGCAGTGCCCGACGGATGGTCGAGTTTATGGATATGGTGAATTTCAGTCATGGAAGGTACATATTCAGGCAACTCATCCATCAAGGTGGCGAGATAACGATTTACTGCCATGAATACATTCACCCCAATCGAGAAGTTGGAGGCATACAACAGTGTGCCATCCCCCTTGTCGCACATATCTTTAAGCTCAGGGAGAGCATCAAGCCAGCCGGTAGTGCCGCAGACCACGGGAACCTTCGCGGCAAACGCCTTCAATATATTATCCACGGCGGTGCCGGGAGTGGTGAATTCGATGGCAACATCTGCCTCGCGGAAAGCGGAGGTGTTGAAGTCGTCAGGATTGTGGGCATCAATCACGCATACTATCTTATGACCGCGATGTTTCGCGATCTCTTCGATCATATGACCCATACGGCCATATCCAATTATAGCTAATTTCATTTTATTTCGAGTTCTGTTATTTATCGGGTCTTGTATGTGTAAGGATGTGTCACAAATTAATAAATATATTCCTTGTCGCCCTCTAAGGCGATCTTTAAAACCGCTTTTCAGTTATAATGGAACCCTATTACGCCTTCAAAACGGTCTCAAATCTCATCCATATATGTCACCAATCAATTATATCATTAATTTATGACTCATACTTATAACGCAAAATTAATGGAAAACAATCAGTTTATCAGAATGTTTTTCAAAAAACTCTCTGTTTCTCTCGCATTTTATCGCGTATTATGCCTAAATCTACCCGTTTTACCACATATTTCAGCCGGCTTTCAAGACAATGCATCAGAAGCCTAAAGCTATGTTGTCGATATAGAGTGTGAGTCCTTCTGTGCCTATGAAAGCCTCGCCACATGTAGATGAGGCCATCATAAGCATATGTGTGGGCTGTGCGTCGGCAGGAGCCCAGCCTACCTCTTCAACCGGCACCATCTTCCCCTTTGAATTTCTTGCATAATAGGCCTTCTCACCGTTGATGAGCCCCATCCAAGGCTGATAAAACGATTCTTTAGTGATGTCTCCATAATGTATAGGCACTGCATGTCCTTTGGTCCAAGGAACAGAATTGGAATACCGTTCCCTGCCGGTGCCTACCCTCTGTGCATAGAGCTTACCTTCCGAATCTTCCCAACGCTTCTGAAGGAGGATATATACCTCCGCGTTATCACGCCCTTGTAGCGTCTTCTTCGATGAGAAGCCGGTGGCTTTAGTGCGTGTGTTCTCCTTCGGCATATCAATCTTATAATCAAACACCAGTGCCTTCGGACGCTTCGTGTAGGGCACACCCATCTCCATCTTGGAATAGGGACTCTTGGTGGAGGTAATCGGCTCGAACACACGCCCTAAAAAGAGGGAGCCAGCCACCATCACATCCATATTGATGATTCCCAACACCTTTACCTCCTCCATCTTAGCCTCAAGTTTGGCACAAGTGTCACCGTCACGATCGAAGGGACTCACCGTGTTGGAACCTTTCACAATTCCCGACACCTTCGCATACACGTTGCTGGTGGCCCATGGAGAGCCGCCGGTGTTGGCATATGGTTTATTACCCTCCACATGTGCGGTAGGACCTATCTCGTAGATAGTCTTATGATGACCTCCGAGAAGCTTTGACTCGGTTATGTCTCTGGTGACCCACTGAGAGAAATCACCGAATTTAATCGGCTCCAGAGTATAGGCTTGTCCCGTCAAGGCCAACAGGAGCACAAAAGCCGTAATTATCGTTTTTTTCATATACTTTCTTTATGTTAACACGTCAAATGCTCCTGAGGCTCAGAGTTTCTACCATCCATACCTAAAAAGGAAGCGGAGGCACCCGCTATTTCCGATGTCAAATCGCGTCCTGTAAGAGTGGAGAGTTTGGTTATTATATCCTCAATTGAAATATCCGATTCATCCGTTTCAGCCAATAGCATCCCTGCCGGCACCACAGACACCGCCTTTTCATTGAACAAAGCTCCGAACGAAAGGCTTATACCGGCTGAAATGAACATCTCGGCAATCGTAGGTTTCCCTCTGAACCCATGAATCAGCCAGTTCTGCTTCGGCTTAAGATCCTTCTTTACACCGATCACAATGTCGTGGGCATGCACACAATGTATCACCAGCGGCTTTCCAATCTTCTCCGAGAGCTCTATCTGGCGTTTCATCACAAGCATCTGCTTATAGAGAGGCCCCCCTTTCACAAGGTCGATGCCACACTCTCCTATGGCCACCACCTGCGGATGCGCGGCAGCCTGTTCCAAAGCATCCCACATACTATCCTGAATTCCTTCAGCCACGAGCCAGGGATGAATACCTACGGAATAAAACTGGCCCTCTACCGGAGAGAATTCATCAGGTCGCACACACACCACAGCCTCCGGGCGTGGAGCGGGATGATGGGTGTGGATATCAAGTATCACCGGAATATTTCTATTTATATCTTTAGTCATAAATTCAGTCAGATTAAACGGGTTTTCATGGAACCGGATCATAGCCGCTTCCTCCCCATGGATGGCATCGGCCAAGACGCTTCAACGTGAGCAGGCTCCCTTTGGCAACCCCATATTTCGTAATTGCCTCCACCGCATACTGGCTGCAAGTGGGACTGAAACGGCACGAGGCCGGAGTCATGGGTGATATGGCACCCTGATAAAAACGGATCGGGAGTATAAACAGGCGCCTTGCTATATGTCCAAGTGGTTTTTCCGGCTTACTCATAGATTCTCCTTATCTCTTCAGCTTGGCTCCCAGACGGCGCAGAAGCTGCTTCATTTTATTTTCAATTGTGGAGTAAGGCAGATTGGCATCATGCAGATAGATAAATGCCATGCCGAGCGTACGGGAATCTTCGTTTTGCTCCACCAGTTTTTTCAACGGAAGTCGGTTCAGACGGTAGGCCTCACGTATGCGACGGCGCATAAGCACCCTGTCTACGGCATGGCGTCTCTTCTTCTTCGGCACCGTCACCAGCATCTGTAGCGAACCGATTCGCTCCGGCACATGGTCGCGGAATGTACTCTCAAGTTCCTCGCGGCCGAGCATCCTCCATGTCAGGCGCAGAGGGTACTCGTATATGGTATTACCTGTGCGGAAAAGAGGATCGATCAGGGAACGATGGCGCAACTTCTCTCCCTTGCGGAGAGTAAGCCTTGGAGAGTTGCGCTCGCCAACTTTTTCCGTTGCCGGAATTATCTCTTTTTGCCCTTCATTCATATTGCAAAATTAGTAAAAAAACACAGCTTCTCAAAATATGGACTTTCCTCCATGTTTCGCACAGAATACCCGGAGAACATATATTCCGTCATATATAACAATCGTAACATACTTTTTTTCGCAAACAACTTCATTTAATCACTCTCTATGAAGCCGGAAACAATTATTTTTTGTCATCTCGGTTTAAAATTATATATTTGCACATCAAGCGGTGGTGCTCTCTTGCACATCGCTAACAAGAAAATCATTTCAATCATGGGAAAAGACCAGACTGTATTATTTCATTCCACCATATTCGGCCCCATCCACAGCCGACGCCTCGGAGTGTCGTTAGGGGTCAACCTCTCCCCTGTCGACGGCAAGATCTGTTCATTCGACTGCCTTTACTGCGAGGCAGGATTCAATGCACAAGGTGCAGGCTCCACAGGTCTGCCACCACGTCTGAAAACTGCCACCGACCTGCGGGCCAAACTCACTGAGATGAAAGAGAATGGCGACACTCTCGATGTCATCACATTCTCCGGAAACGGTGAACCTACTCTCCACCCTGACTTCCCGGGAATCATTGACGACACCATGAAGCTGCGCGATGAGTTTTTCCCCGAGGCTAAGGTGTCGGTCCTGACTAATTCCACACGTATCTTTTCTCCCAAAGTAGCCAATGCCTTGAAGAAAGTCGACAATAATATCCTGAAGCTTGACTCGGCCGTGGAGGAAACGATGCGACTCATCGACAGGCCCAACGATCCGGCCTTCACTGTGCAACGTGTGGTTGACTCCCTACAGCAATTCTCCGGAACAGGAATCATACAGACCATGATACTGCGCGGCGAGCATGACGGCATAAAGGTAGACAATACAACTCCGGAAGAGATCGAGGCCCTTATAGAAGCATATAAGAAAATACGCCCCCGGGAGATAATGATCTATAGCCTTGACCGCTCCACTCCGGAAGAAAAGCTTATAAAAGTTGAGAAACCCGAACTTGAAGCTATTGGCCGCAGGATTCAGGAAGCCACAGGCATACCGGTACAGGTAAACTGATATTATCCACACTCCTTGGACTCAATTAAAAAGATTCAGATTATGCATATTTCATCCGATACATCTTTTCATCGGCCTGTCACTCCCGCGCCCTTGTGCCCGGGCGATACAATAGCCATCATATCTCCGGCTACCATCGTAAATGAGGAATATATAGCCGGAGCTGCAGCCATGCTCACCCGTGAGGGTTACCGTGTGAGGATCATGTCAGGAGCCAACGGACCCTCAAGCGGATCGTATGCCTCATCTCTTGATGTCCGCATTGCCGATCTCCGTGAGGCTCTTGCCGATCCTGAGGTGAAATGCATATTCTGCGCTCGCGGCGGCTATGGATGTGTACACCTGCTCCCCTTTATCGATCCGCAAGAGATACGCCTCAACCCTAAATGGATTGTGGGATTCTCTGACATTTCAGCGCTCCACGCTCTTTGGCTCAGGAGCGGTGTAAAGTCGCTCCACTCTCCTATGGCAAAACATCTCTCACTTCTTCCACGCCAGGATATAGCCACTTCCTCCATGCTCGAAATACTCAGCGGCTCGCGTGGCATGGATTATCGGGTTACGCCCCATATGCTTAACCGTAGCGGGAAATCTACCGGCCGACTCCAGGGAGGAAATCTGGCCGTGCTTAACGGTCTTGCCGCCACACCCTACGATATTCTCGACATCAATTCCGGAGAGGATGTGGTTCTCTTCATCGAGGATATCTCCGAAGCTATCTACGCCGTGGAGAGA
>CAMWZE010000038.1 GCA_947178685.1 uncultured Porphyromonadaceae bacterium | reverse complement strand
GTGCGCAGGTAGCGGGCCGCGATGAATAGGGAATCGGGGGATATAAGAGACGTCGGGCGCAGCCAGTAGGTGAGAGTGGCGTTGCCGGCAGAACGCTCCAGCACAGCCCAATCCTTGAAGCCTTCGAGATTTACCAGATCGATTTGCGGCAGGGAGTCGGATGGGGAGTTGAATATGAAGGAGAGGCGAGTGGAGTCGACGCGCTCATATTTCTGTAGATACTGGCTCTTGTAGGCGCTTTCGAAAGAGCGCAGCAGAATGTCGTTGGGGAGAAATCGTGTACGCTCACGGCTGAGCACGGTGTCGACTGCACCGGTGAGCAGATTGAACACCGTGTCGGAAGCCATGACACGCTCGGCCGATGGAGAGAGGAGCACGTCGTAGAAAGCCATAGCCTCCTCCGGATTTGCGCGGTGATAATCGTTGTCAAGGTCGTTCAAGGCGAAAATGCGATATTCTCCCGGAGCGAGGCCCCGGATCGAGAAGCGTCCGCGGTCGTCGGTTTTAGCCACCCGTTCAAACGGGAGTGTGGCGAAAGCGGTGTCGGAGAGGTTGGAGTACACCCCCACAAGCATCCCCTGTTGAGGCTCAAGAGCATCGGCAGAAAGCACCATTCCTGAAATCTGCAGGGTGTCGATCACAGGGCCGGTGGAGAATGTGTATGTGAAACCTTGAAGCTTATTACCCTCGTTGTTGTCTTCAATTGAGTTTGAGAAGTCAATTGTGTAGGTGGTATTCGGCTTCAGGGTATCCTTGAACTGAACGGTTACGCGGTTTCCTTGAGAAGAGACACGAGGAGTCTGGCCACCGGGAGGAGAGACCACCACTTTCTGGAAAGCATCCTTCACATTGATAATCTCGTCGAAATCGAGTGTGACACGGTCACGGTCGACATTTACGGAGCCCGGGGCCGGATTAGCGCGCACAAAGCGAGGGGGATCCTCGTCGCGTGGGCCGCCGGAAGGGTTTCCGACGGAAGCACACGATGCAAGGAGCCCTAAAGCGCACAGTGTAGCGGGTAGCCCCCGCATTCCTTTTAATCCGGTATACTTATAGGCCATGACATGTATACTTAGATCGGGGGGAATCCATATAGGAGTTCTCCCAAATCACATTCAGGGTTCAAAAGTAACAATAATTTTTGACATAAGCTTCAAACCGACGGTTCATTTGCTTAAAAATGCTGAATTTATATATTTTTAGGAGAGGATATGCGGTTTAGGTGAAAAATTTAAGCTATATTTGCAAGCTGAAAAATTGTATTATACATAACCCGCTCGCGGGGGACTGACCTGACAACAAAAATACAACAAATCAAATAAAAACAACAGACAATGCAGAACAAAGGGTTTATCAGCACCATTGCCGTCCTTTTGATCCTCATTTGCGGTTTTTATATCTCATTCTCTTTCGTCACCTCACACTATGAGAAGAAAGCAGAGGAGTATGCCGCAAGAATGGCAGGGACTACGGACGTAACCAATGATGCCTACAAACAGAATCTGAAGCAGTTTAACGACTCAATCGACAAGGAGAAAGTCTATCTCGGCTACACCTACAACCAGGTACGCAAGCTTGAGATCGGTATGGGTCTTGACCTCAAGGGTGGTATGAACGTGGTGCTCGAGATATCGGTGCCCGACATCCTCCGTCAGTATGCCTCAGGTGAGGCTCAGCTCCGCGAGATCAACGCCGCGATCGCCAAGACACAGGCTGATGGCGTGAAGGGGAGCGAGAAGGAGTTTATCAACAAGTTTGCCTCCTACATCCAGCCGGGTGCTATGGCCGGCCTTTTCGTAAGAGAGGGTGAATATCTTGGCAAGATCAAAAGCAATTCATCAAATGCTGAGGTTGCTTCCGCGCTCGAAAAGCAGGTAGACAGCCAGGTTGACGCAGCTTTCAATATCTTCCGCACTCGTATCGACCAGTTTGGTGTGGTTGCGCCCAATATCCAGAAACTTCAGGACAAGAACGGACAGATTCTTCTTGAGCTCCCCGGCGTGAAGGAGCCTGAGCGTGTCACCGACCTGCTCAAATCTTCGGCCAACCTCGAGTTCTTCGAAGTCTATAACTATAACGAGATCGCCAACGACCTCAACAGCTTCGCAATGGCATGGGCCCAGCAGGACACCGTAAACCATACGAACCTTATCGAGCTCCTTGGCGGACCGCAGCGCAGTGGCTCACCGGTGATCGGTATCGTCACTCCGCAGAACCGTGCTCTCGTTGACAGCATCATCAATTCTCCGCTCGCCAAGCAGAAACTTCCTTCCGACTTCTCAGCTGTGTGGGAGGTGAAGGCTGTCGATTACCCCGTGCTTGATGCTCAGGGCAACGTGATGAAGAAGGCTAACGGCGAGGATCGCACCACTCCTTACTGGCAGCTTATCGCCCTCAAGGGTGACGCCGCTCTTGAAGGTGACGCTGTGACTTCAGCCAACAGCGAGTATGACAATATGCGTGGCAACGTTGTCAACATGCGTATGAACGATGCCGGCGCACAGGCTTGGGCCACACTTACCCGTAACAATATCGGCCGCCCCATCGCCATCGTGCTCGACAACAACGTATATTCTTATCCTAACGTAAACAACGAGATCACCGGTGGCTCTTCAGAGATTACCGGTAACTTCACTCCCGAGGAGGCCAACGACCTTGCCAACGTGCTCAAATCAGGTAAGATGAGCGCTAAGGTAGACGTTGTGAGCAACAACGTGATTGGCCCGAGCCTTGGTGCCGAGGCTGTTCAGCAGGGCTTCCTTTCGTTTATCGTGGCTATCGCCCTCCTGATGGTGTTCATGATCTGCATCTACGGTGTTATCCCCGGTCTCGTGGCTAACGTAGGTCTTATCCTCAACCTCTACTTCACACTCGGTATCCTCGCCTCATTCCAGGCAGTGCTCACACTTTCCGGTATCGCCGGTATCGTGCTTGCGCTTGGTATGGCAGTCGATGCCAACGTGCTTATCTTCGAGCGTACCAAAGAGGAGCTCAAGCTTGGCAAGAAGCTTCGTCAGGCTATCTCTGAGGGTTACAGCAACGCATTCTCAGCGATCTTCGACTCTAACCTTACTTCGGTTATCACCGGTGTGATCCTCCTGATCTTCGGTTCAGGCCCGATCAAAGGTTTCGCCACCACTCTTATCATCGGTCTTGTATGCTCGTTCTTCACGGCAGTGTTCCTCACCCGTATCGCGTTCGACCTGATAACAAAGAATGGCCGTTGCGCCAATATGACCTTCGACACCGGCATCAGCCGCAACTTCCTTTCCGGGACAAAGATCAACTTCCTCGGCCAGTGGAAGGCTGCTTCAGCCGTGTGGGTATTCCTGATTGTAATCTCTATCGCATCTCTCGCTATCCGTGGCATGAACCAGGGTATCGACTTCTCCGGTGGTCGCAACTATGTTGTTCAGTTCGACAAGGATGTTGATCCCTCCGCTATCCAGGCTCGTCTTCTCGATCAGCTTCAGACTGCAGCCAACGACAAGACTGTCAGCGTAGGCGTTATCACAATCGACGACGCTTCCAAAGTGCGTATCTCCACCAACTATAAGATTGATGATGAAGATGGCAACGTTGATAATGAGATGACATCACTTCTCTATAAGGGTCTTGCTCCCGAGCTTACCGGTGCCGATGGCAAGGTGATGGACATGAACACATTCGCTATCGCCGATGAGAACCATGGTATCATCTCTATTCAGAAGGTAGGTCCTTCGGTGGCCGACGACATGAAGCGTGATGCTTATTGGGCAGTAGGTATTGCAGTGGTCTGCATGTTCCTCTACATCCTTCTCCGCTTCCACAACATCGCCTTCTCTGTGGGTGCTGTTTGCGCAGTGGCTCTCACCGCATTCCTTATCGTAGGTTTCTACTCCATCTGCTGGGGCTTCCTCCCCTTCTCTATGGAGATCGACCAGTCGTTCATAGCCGCAGTGCTCACCATCATCGGTTATCAGATCAACGATACCGTGGTTGTGTTCGACCGTGTGCGTGAGATGATGCAGGTTTATCCGAAAGAGGATCGTTTCGTGACCTTCAACAAGTCGCTCAACACGACTCTTACCCGTACGATCATGACATCGTTCTCGACTCTGCTCGTGCTCTGCTGCATCTTCTTCCTCGGTGGCGACACTATCCGCTCCTTCACATTCGCCATGATCTTCGGTGTGATTGTAGGTACATTCTGCTCACTCTACTGTGCAGCTCCGATTGCCTACAACATCATCAAGCGCACTCAGAAGAAGCAGGCTGTAGAGGAGGGTAAACCCGCACTTCAGGGCAACCGTCGCTTCAAATAATCGCTATAACGATGAAATAGACAACGATTCGTAATCGGCAGATGCGGATCGTGGCAATAAAAGCCGTCACTTCAATAAGAGGTGACGGCTTTTTTATCGGCCTGTATTTAGCTGTGTCGGGTTTTTTACTTAACTTTGCGTATGAATCACGCCGTGGATAGTTAATCATGTGTTTGATTCATTTTTACACATACATATTATAAATCTCTATATGAAGACCGCATTAATCACCGGTGTCACCGGACAAGACGGATCATACTTGGCCGAGCTTCTTCTTGAGAAAGGCTATGATGTGCATGGCACGATACGCCGGTCATCGGTAGACTTCCGCGAGCGTATCGCCCATCTTGAAGGACATAAAAACTTTCATCTGCATTATGCCGATTTAGGCGATTCCATGTCGATAATGCAGGTGATAGGGAAGGTGCGTCCCGATGAAATCTATAATCTCGCCGCGCAGAGCCATGTGCAGGTGAGCTTCGACTGTCCGGAGTATACCGCACAGGTAGATGCTACGGGTGTGTTGCGCATCCTTGAGGCTGTTCGTCAATGTGGTCTCACTGAGACCTGCCGGATATATCAGGCTTCCACATCTGAACTTTACGGAAAGGTTGAGAGTGTGCCTCAGAATGAGGAGACCCCTTTCCATCCCTACTCACCCTATGCTGTGGCTAAACTCTATGGCTTCTGGATAGTGAAGGAATATCGTGAGGCCTACGGGATGTATTGCTGCTCCGGAATCCTCTTCAACCATGAGAGTGAGCGTCGGGGGGAAACATTCGTGACACGCAAGATAACACTGGCAGCCGCCCGTATTGCGCAAGGTAAGCAGGAGAAGCTCTATCTCGGCAATCTGTCGAGTCTTCGCGACTGGGGATATGCCAAGGATTATGTGGAATGTATGTGGCTGATTCTTCAGCAACCGAAACCGGACGATTATGTCATAGCCACCGGTGAGCAGCATTCTGTAAGAGAATTCTGTCTGCTCGCTTTCCGAAGGGCCGGTATTGAATTGGAGTTTGTAGGCGAGGGTGAGAATGAGAAGGGTATAGACAAGAAAACAGGCCGGGTGCTTGTAGAGGTATCGCCCGATTTCTACCGCCCCACAGATGTGGTCAATCTGCTTGGCGACCCCTCTAAGGCGAAGCGAGAACTCGGCTGGGATCCTGTGGGGAAGACAACATTCGAGCAACTCGTGAATCTGATGGTGGATGCGGATATGGCTAAGGTAGCTGTTGAACGTGCCGGAGAGCAGGTGCGCACCAATCTTGAGGAATATCTCGAGAAGGGAATCGTGAAGTAGCCTATCCGGCTATTCGGTTTTAATTTATGGGGTTAGGATGTGTTTTTTGAGGAAACGGGAAAAACTACTGTGACATGTTATTGGAGAAAATACAGAAGGTATTAGGTAAGCTTACGGCATCTGCGGGAACTCTGTTGAAAGTGGCAGTTATGTCGAAAGGGGCTTCATCTCAGGAAGCCTCCAAAGAGGGGAGGGGCATTGTTATCATGGGCAACGGTCCATCTCTTCGGCAGACTATTGACACTGACTCCGAATGGCTGCTCAGTCATGACCTTATGGCTGTGAATTTCGCGGCGAATACATCCGATTTCCGGCAGTTGCGGCCGGGCTACTATGTGCTTGCCGATGGCCATTTCTTCTCCGGCAGCCAGACTGATCCTAATGTGCGTAGACTTTGGAATGAGTTGGGCAACGTCAATTGGAAAATGACACTGTGGGTGCCTGCCAAGATGCTTCATTTTGCGAAGGCACTCGTGATTGGCAATGACAATATAACACTGAAAACCTTCAACCTCACTCCGCTGGAGGGGAACAAGGCTTTGGTGCATCTGCTCATAGACGCGGGCCTTGGAATGCCTCGTCCTCGCAATGTGATGATTCCTGCTATCATGTCAGCCATAAGAGAGGGCTACCGGAAGATATGGCTATGTGGAGCCGACCACACATGGACGCGTACCCTGAGTGTGGATGATGAGAATTTCGTGGTGAGCATACAGCCTCATTTCTATGAGGATAATGACAAGGAGCATCAGCGGGTGCGTGCGGCTTATGCCGGCCTGCGTCTGCACGATGTGCTCGGGAGCATGACGGTAGCATTCCGCAGCTATTGGGATATAGCAGACTATGCCAAATCGCGTGGCATAGAGATTATCAATGCCACTCCCGGCTCCATGATTGATGCGTTTCCTCGCCGTGTAGCGGAAGGAAAGTAGTGAAGGGGATTAGGGTTCGACAGGCTCTTCCGGCCGGGCGTAGGCTCCGAGTGTGGGGTGGCCGGGATCAGGACCCTCTGTAAGACGATCCACACCATCCATGTCATACAAGGATGCGCCCACCACATAGGCAGGATTTCCTTTGCCTAAGGCAGGAGAGTCGGGCTGCAGATGATAGTTGAAATAATAGTCTGAGCGTACGGTGAGAAACATTGGATCTTCGTCCCACAGACAGTTGATGAAATTATCATCGTCTGAGCCTGCTGTCTTCACCAGACAGTCACGCACGAATACCTGCGATCCTGTGAGATCGGCAGGCGACACCGGCAGCGACATACCGTAGATGATGCAGTTCTCAAACGAGGCTTTCATCAATGGAGGTCGTCCGCCACCCATATCTTCAGGAAGAAGATGCAATAGAGAAACGTTGGCCTCTGTAGGTATGGCGAAGAGATAATTGTTGGAGACTGTGCATTGGGTAAACAGATATTCTCCACCGGTTAGACGCACTACAGCCTCTGCCGCCTCAGAGAAACAACATCCGTAGGTCTCAGCCTTGGCATACCGTATGTCAAGCACAGTGGAACGCGAGTTGTGGAGCCAGCTGTTGATTAAGGTGAGCTTAGTGCGGGAGAGATCACCACAGGAATCCACACGGAGTCCGTTGACAGTGGAACGCATATCTACATTCTCAAGTCGATTGCCAAACGATTCGGGGGCAATAGAGATTCCGTCCCATTGTCCCGACATTATGTCGTAGCTCACTTCCGGAAGCACGTTGTCGATTCTGTCGCCACGGAAATGAATAGGATTATCGGGAGTGCCTTTTGCATTGATGCATCCCTCCACACGGATAGCCGCCTTGTCGTGGAAGAGTAGCTGGGTGCCCGGCTCTATCGTAAGTGTAGCTCCTTTCGCCACGGTGAGAGTGTCGAATACTATGTAGGGCTTCTCGGGGGTGAGATTCATATCATGCTCTACGTGTAAACCGCGCAGACGTGAGACATTAAGCGCCATCGCCTCCACCTCCACCTCCTGAGTGACACCGTTGGTGACAAACTCCAGTTGATCAGCCACCCGCCACGGCTCAACGGAGGAATCGGCATCTACAAAACATTCGATGAAGATGTAGATGGAGTCTTTTCCGCGAATCTCCACATCGTGGAAATCGGATCCGCTCACACCGTCGACATTGAGGCTGAACGGTGAGTCAGGATCCCGGAAACGGATTGACGACACATTCACACCCTTGCTGTTGCGGTTGAATACGAGCAACCGGGCAGTGGGAGTTCCCAAGTCGGTGAATACAGTTCCGAAGCTTAAGGTGTCGGTAGAGAAAGTAAGTGTAGCCGATGGTGAGTCGGTGAAATCATCATTTATGCAGGATGAGATGATTAAACCAACCACGGCGGCGAAAGTCAATAATATGTAGCGCATCTTGTTCATAACAGATAAACGCACAAGACGTCTTGGAAATTGTTTAAATGAAGTATATGCTTATTGCCGGCGAGGCATCCGGCGATTTACATGCCTCCAACCTTATCACCTCCTTGAGGAAACTCGACCCGAATGCAGAGTTTCGATTCTTCGGGGGCGATCTTATGGCGAAGGCCGCGAGGACATCGCCTGAGATACACTACGAGCACATGAACGTGATGGGATTCTCGGAAGTGATCCGGAAACTTCCGAAGATTCTCAAGAATCTAAAGACAGCCAAAAGGGTTGTGAAAGAGTTCCGACCGGATGTGCTGATATTGGTAGACTATCCCAGCTTCAATCTCAAGGTTGCCAAATATGCCCATAAGCTCGGGATAAAGGTAGACTACTTTATCTCGCCTAAAGTGTGGGCCTGGAAAGAATGGAGAGTTAAGCAGATAAAGAAATATATCGACAATCTCTATTCTATCCTCCCTTTCGAGGTTCCTTTCTTCCAGAAACATAATTATAAGGTGACCTATGTGGGTAATCCCTCCGTACAGGAGATAGACTATGCTCTCGGCCATCTGCCACCGCGCAAGCATTTTGTGGAGCGTCAGGGTCTCAATAACCCCGACAAGCCTATCATCGCGCTTCTCCCCGGTTCGCGTAGAAGTGAGATACGGAATAATCTTCCTATGATGATTGAGGCGGCCAAGAATTTTCCCGATTATGACTATGTAGTTGCGGCTGCACCGGCTGTGCCGGAGATGTTTTACCGTGAGGTGGCTCAGGATCCGGGTCTGCAACTCGTGTTCGGGTCCACCCCAACGTTGCTTAAATATTCACGTGCGGCGGTGGTTACGTCGGGCACTGCCACTCTTGAGACAGCCCTTATAGGCACACCACAGGTGGTGTGTTACCGGGGGAACGGAAGCAAATTCACCTATCGGATCATGGAGAAGTTGCTCAAGGTAAAATTTGTATCACTACCGAATCTTATCGTCAACAACAGCCTTGTGCCGGAACTACTGTTGCATCAGTGTAATCCGGCAATGATAGCCCGCGAGCTCGGGCCGTTGCTTCTCAACTCACCGAAACGGGAATGGCAGGTATCAGGCTACAAGAATATGCGCCGTCGCCTTGGAAACAGTGTAGCGAGCGACTATGTGGCCGAACTCATCACTGACTCGCTCGGCCTTAAAACCCCGGAGGAGCCGAAATCGGGAGAGAGAGGTGGAGAGGAGCCGAAGGATGATGAAGCTCCACATCAGGCTCCGCGTCGTAAGAAGCGCAAGAAGCGTAAGCCTGCACCACCAGT
>CAMWZE010000037.1 GCA_947178685.1 uncultured Porphyromonadaceae bacterium | reverse complement strand
ACTTCCTCAAGGTGGGCGACGAGGTAGAGGCTGTTGTCCTCACTCTCGACCGCGAAGACCGCAAGATGAGCCTCGGCATCAAGCAGCTTAAGAAAGATCCCTGGGAGAACATCGAAGAGAAGTATGCTATCGGCTCTCGCCACACTGCCAAAGTGCGCAACTTCACCAACTTCGGCGTGTTCGTTGAGATCGAGGAGGGCGTAGACGGCCTCATTCATATCTCCGACCTCTCTTGGACCAAGAAGATCAAACACCCCTCTGAGTTCACTCAGGTGGGCAACGATATCGAGGTTCAGGTTCTCGAGATCGACAAAGAGAACCGTCGTCTCTCTCTCGGCCACAAGCAGCTCGAGGAGAATCCTTGGGACGTATTCGAGACTATCTTCACTGTAGGCTCTGTTCATGAGGGCACTATCACTGAGGTGATCGACAAGGGCGCCGTTATCGCTCTCGAATATGGCGTTGAGGGCTTCGCAACTCCCAAACACCTCGTTAAGGAAGACGGCACTCAGGCTAAACTCGACGAGAAGCTCAACTTCAAGGTTATCGAGTTTAACAAAGACAGCAAGCGCATCATCCTTTCTCACAGCCGCATCGCTGAAGATGCCAACAAGGCTGAGGCTCGCGCCGCTCGTCCCGCTGCCAAGAAACCTCGTCGCGAGGAAGAGACTGTCGCTACTCCCCAGATCGAGAAAACTACTCTCGGCGACCTCGGTGCTCTTCAGGCTCTCAAAGAGCAGATGCAGAAAGAGGGCAAATAATCAAGACTCTTCAGTGCTTATATGGCACTTACATTATAAAAAATGGAAAAGCTTTCCGCTTTTCCATTTTTTTTTGTAATTTTACGCTCCAAAGCAAGATAGGCAATATCAATTCTGTCTATAATCGCTTCCACACTGATCTATGACAAGAAAACGGCTCCTTACATTCATACTACCTCTTATGATAGCCACATCCAGCATAAGCTTATGTGGCGCTCCCGGCGTGAGCCGTTGGGAACCTGTCAAGTCTGAGATCAGAGAAGCTAAGACTGTGGCTAAGGAGGCCGACTTAGAGATTCTTACGGCCCCGGGGTTCATAATTGTAAACTCCGGTATAGAAATTGACATAACGGTGTTCACGATACTCGGACGTGTGGTCTCATCCGAAACCCTTTCCCCGGGTAGCTCGAGATTGGCCGTGGGTGCCCACGGTGTATATATCGTAAAAGTGGGCGACCTCACATGCAAGATTGCCCTTTGACCTTGTTGCAATAATAAAAATCATCTATTAATAGCAGGATGTGTCAACCAACCCGATTCCGACATGACTTCTCATCTCATTCTCCGGTTGTTCTTGACAGATCTTTTTAAGCGACTAAACATAATATGAAAGAGACTGAAATCGACTGGAGCAACCTATCCTTCAGCTATATAAAGACAGACTTCAATGTAAGGTGTACGTTCAAAGACGGTAAGTGGGGAGAAATCGAGGTTTCCGACTCCGAGTTTATACCTCTTCACATCGCAGCCTCATGTCTTCACTATGGACAGGAGGCCTTCGAAGGTCTCAAGGCTTTCCGTGGGAAAGACGGCAAGGTGAGAGTGTTCCGTATGGATGAGAATGCGCGTCGCTTCATCCGCTCTGCCGAAGGGCTTAAAATGGAGCCGATGCCTGAGGAGCTCTTCTGCGAGATGGTAAGAAAAGTGGTTAAGCTTAACGAACGATTCGTGCCTCCTTATGGCACAGGCGCTTCCCTCTATATCCGTCCGCTCGAGATAGGCATCTCTCCCCGCGTCGGAGTAAGTCCGGCCAAGGAATATCTCGTAATCATGCTCGTCACCCCCGTAGGTCCTTACTTCAAGGAGGGCTTCAAACCCACAAAGGTTTGCATCAGCCGTGAATACGACCGCGTTGCTCCAAAGGGCACCGGTTCTATCAAGGCCGGCGGCAATTATGGCGCATCCCTCGTAGCCGGCGAGAAAGCCCATGAACTCGGCTACTCGGTAATGCTCTACCTTGATCCCAAGGAGAAGAAATATATCGACGAGTGTGGTGCCGCCAACTTCTTCGGCATCAAGGATAACACTTATGTCACCCCCGCCAGCGAATCCATCCTTCCATCCATCACCAACAAGAGCCTTCGTCAGCTTGCCCTTGACCTCGGCATGAAGGTTGAGGAGCGCCATGTGCCTCTCGAGGAGCTCGGATCGTTTGAGGAGATAGCCGCATGCGGCACTGCTGCCGTATGCTCACCCGTGTCTGAGATCGACGACCTCGACACCGGCGACAAGTATGTTATATCCGAGGATGGTGAGGCCGGGCCTGTCACTACCAAGCTCTATAATAAGATCCGCGCGATACAATATGGCGAGGAACCAGACACCCACGGCTGGTGTGAAATAATCGACTGACAGTATTTTTAAGCTATGCTTGACATTTCCGGAATATTCAATCTTTTCTATAAAGATAATCCCGAGTTGCTTTCTACCGTGGCCACACATTCTGAATGTGTGGCCCGTAAAGCACTTGAGTGTCTGCGTATAAAGAACATCGAGGCAGATCTGGAATTTGTGCGCGAGGCAGCCCTACTTCACGACATAGGGGTAGTGAGATGCAACGCTCCGGCAATCTTCTGCTATGGCGATCTCCCCTATATATGCCACGGAGTTGAAGGAAGCCGGATGCTGAGTGAGCTGGGGCTCGAACGCCATGCACTCGTATGCGAACGTCACACCGGCTCCGGCCTCACCATCGATGATATTGTCAGGCAAAATCTTCCTCTCCCCCACCGTGACATGTGCCCCAGATCAATTGAAGAGAAGGCCATATGTTATGCCGATAAGTTTTTCTCCAAGTCGGGTGTGCTCACTGAAGAGAAACCCCTTGACAAGGTGATGCGGCAGATGGAGAAGTTCGGTCCCGACTCGCTGCGCCGGTTCCTCGACCTCCATCTCATCTTCGGCTGATTTATTGATTTTTGCAGGTACTTATGTTTTTTTAAAACTTATTTAGCACCAAGCTTGCATTTTATTGCTAACTTTGCAACCGCAAAGTGAATCTGACCGACCTCCCTGTGTTTTCCCTTGAGATCGGCAGACCCAGCAAGATGAAACTGCTAATCGTGAAGCGACGACCAATCTTATACATATCGGCTTTTGCCTTTATCGGCTCCATTATCGCCGGGCAGAGCGGACACCCTCGGATGAAACCGTTGGCGGTGTCTGAATCACCCACCTCCGACACGGTGGACACCTCTCGTATGCCCTTAGATTCTGCGGCCACTTCACGCATATCCCGTCCCTTACCTACTCCCTCTCCATCCGACTCTCTCGCTGATATTCCGCAAGATCCCGACTCCACCTCCATGCCTCTGCCGGGAGTAGATGTCGACTCTGCCTCATACCGTGCACGTCGCGGTGAACCATTACCCTCCGATTCCTCTCGCAGTGTCCTCTCCCGCATCAACCGCACCAAATCCGACCTTGAGACCTCCGTTGCCTTCGAGGCAAAAGACTCTCTCGTTATGCTGGGGCAGAACAACACTTACCTTTATGGTGAGGCGGATGTGGAATACGGCTCTTTCAAACTATCTGCCGAGCAGATACATATGGAGCTTGACAAGAACACGGTCTATGCATCCGGAGCGCTCGATTCTACCGGTAATATGTCCGGCTATCCTATCTTCAAAGATGGAAAGGATGAGTATGAGTCGAAAGAGATGAGCTATAACTTCAAGACCGAGCGTGGATACATCACTGATGTCATCACCGAACAGGGCGAGGGATTCCTCACCGGCGGAGCATCAAAAAAGATGGAAGATGGCTCTTTCTTCTTCTCCGACGGTAAATACACCACCTGCGACGACCACGAACATCCCCACTTCTACATCAATATCACAAAAGGTAGAATGAAACCGGGCAAAAATGTGATCACGGGTCCTTTCTATATGGTGGTGGCCGATGTTCCTCTCCCCATTGCCCTCCCCTTCGGCTATTTCCCGTTTTCCAAAGATTATTCAAGCGGTATCCTGTTCCCGACCGTCGGTGAAGACTACAACCGAGGCTTCTATCTACGCGACGGCGGCTACTACTTCGCCATATCCGATTACGTGGATCTTGCTCTCCGTGGCGAAATCTACACTAAGGGATCATGGGGCCTCTCGGGACATTCCTCCTACACCAAACGCTACAAATTCAGAGGCAGCTTCGATTTCTCCTATATCACTACAATATATGGAGAAAAAGGAAGCCCCGACTATTCCAAGCAGAAGAACTTCCAGCTTATCTGGAGCCATTCGCAGGATGCCAAGGCCAACCCCAATATGAATTTCTCGGCATCGGTAAACTTTGCCACTTCGGGATATTCACGAAACGACCTCAACTCATATTATAACTCTTCGTTCACGGAGAATACCAAATCGTCTACCGTGAACATGACCTATCGTTTCCCGGGAACCAAGTGGAGCCTCTCCACCACCGCCAACATCTCACAACGTACGCAAGACTCCACTCTTGCGGTGTCGTTCCCCAATCTCAACGTCACCCTGTCACAGACCGCTCCGTTCAAACGCAAGGTGTCGGTCGGCGGTGAGAAATGGTATGAGAAGATACGTCTCTCCTATAGCGGACAGTTCCAAAACTCTCTGACCGCCCAGCAAGACCAATTCTTTAAGAAGAGCCTGATTAAAGACTGGCGTAACGGTATGCGACACTCCCTCCCGATCTCCGCTACCTTCTCGATCTTCAAATATATCAATCTCTCCCCGTCGATCTCCATGAACGACCGAATGTACACCTCCAAGATACGCCGCGATTGGGACACCCAGGCTTCGCGTGAGGTGATGGACACCACTTATGGTTTCTACAACGTGTTTGACTTCAATGGAGCCATATCACTCGACACAAAAATATACGGATTCTGGAAACCGATGAAATTCCTCGGCGACAAAGTGCAGATGATCCGCCATGTGCTCACGCCAACCGTGTCGTTCTCCGCTTCTCCCGATTTCAGCGACCCTATGTGGGGCAGCTGGGGCAGCTACAATTACATCGATGCTCAGGGTCTCCCCCAGACAAGGAAATACAACTATTTCTCCCACGGCATCTTCGGGTCTACATCTCAGGGAAAGTCGGGGGTGGTTTCAGTCAGCCTTGCCAACAACCTTGAGATGAAAGTGAAGAGCGATGCCGATTCCACAGGTGTGAAGAAGGTCTCACTTATCGAGAACTTCTCCGTAAGCCAGAGCTACAACTTCGCGGCCGACTCTATGAACTGGAGTAATATAAACACTTCCATTCTGTTGCGTCTCGTGAAGAACTTCAATCTCAACCTCTCAGCCACATGGGATCCCTACTGCTACGCTCTCTCCCCCTCCGGCTCTCCGGTAAGAATCAACAAAACGCGTCTTGCCGCAGGAAAAGGATGGGCTCGTCTCTCCTCCACCGGCACCTCTTTCTCCTACACCTTCAATAATCAGACATTCAAGAAGAAGAGTGAGAAAGACAACAAGGCCAACGGAAAAAACAGCGGCAATGGCGACGACGGCGATGATGCACCTTTCGACGGATCCGACGGCTCGGATGCTGATAATTTCACCCAATACGGCGACCTCAAGCGCGACCGACGAAGGCAGGCCCGCGAGGAACAGGCCGCCGCTGATGCCGACGGATACGCAAAATGGGAATGTCCCTGGAGCTTGACATTCAACTACTCCGTCAACTATGGGTATGGCACATTCAATAAGGATAAGCTTGAATACCGGGGTAAGTGGACTCAGAATCTCTCCTTCAACGGCAATATCCGCCCCACTACCAACTGGAACTTCTCCTTCTCCGCCTCCTACAACTTCGACTTGAAGAAGATTGCTTATATGAACTGTTCCGTCTCGCGCGACATTCACTGCTTCACCATGTCGGCCTCGTTTGTGCCTTTCGGTCCTTATAAGTCCTACAACTTCCATATAGCCGTGAAGTCGTCGCTTCTCAAAGACCTGAAGTATGATCAACAGTCGTCCGTAAGCAACGGCATCAACTGGTATTGACCGCGACTGCGGTTCAATTTCTCCAACCGAATTGATTCCACACTTCACATATGTTCCCCCGGAGACCGTGACTTCCATCACGGTCTCTTTTATATTTCGAGATAAAGAAAAATTATAAAAATTAACAAATCCACGAAAAGTTTACACCACTTCATTTGGTTAATTCGGCCAAAGGTGTTACTTTTGTAAAAATTTAGGCAGTGATGGCACTTCCTCTTACAACTCTACTACAGACAATCTCAGACAAGGTCTCAACACTCGGCGAGCGCGAAAAGATCCTCGGCGAGCGTATCGGCCAACTTGAGGAGGAGAACGCGAATCTCCGTCAGGAACTCGAAGAATGTAAGAAAGAACTTGAGGCTACCAAAAGAGATGTGGAATTTCTTACCATGTCCCACCGATTGGCATCCTCTCCGGATTCAATTATTAGAACCCGGCGACACATTGCCCGATTGATTCGAACCATCGACAATTGCATCTCCATGCTTAAGGAGGAATGACGATGAACGATACCGACAAAGTAAAAATGATTCTAAATATAGGCGGGGAGAGACTGACTCTCACTGTCGACTTCCAGAAGCAAGACGCCGTGCGTGATGCCGAAAAGATTGCATCCGACAAATTCAAGGAATTCCGACAGCAATATCCCTCACGTTCCGATAGGGAGATCCTCGCCATGGTAGCCTATCAGATAGCCTACTATTATCAGGATTTATTTAACCGTCACAAGGAAGCCTCAGCAATGGCCGATGAAATCGACCGCAAGCTTGACTTGATTCTTAACCATAGATCGGATGCCGCCACCTGATGCGGCTCTCCCGACACCCTTTCCTTGTTACGTCAACCTCGCGCCTCAACAGATTATGCGACGCGCCATCATTTATCCTGTCTGTCTCGTATTGTTGTTTCCCTTTGGCCGGAATCCGCACTCAGCGGTATCTCGGCTTTTCGCATTTTAACGGTATGGTTTTTTCCATTCCCGGGCGGCAAGGATTTTGATATAAATGTGACAAATACTTAACATCTTCAATTAAATACCATCAGAATTTGTATTATTAGATAAATGGAAACAACAATATGGATTATTATAGCTTTAGGCGCAGCTGCCATCGGCTATATAGTGGCCCTGTCAGTGGCTAAGAAAAATGCCAGATCTCAGGCAAATATCATCGTTGAGGAGGCTAAAAGAGAAGCCGACGTCATCAAGGAGAAACAGATACTCAAAGCTAAAGAGGAGGAGATGAAGATTCTCTCCGATGCCGAACGTTCTGCCTCTCAGAAAGTGCAGAAAGCACAGGCCTCCGAGGCACGTGCCCGCCAGAAAGAACAACAGCTCAATCAGCAGCAGGGGGAACTCGCCCGTCGTAAGAAGGAACTCGACTCGGCTAAAGCTGCCCTCGACAATCGCGAGGAACAAATCAACTCCCGCCACAATCAGGTGGAACATCTCCACCGTCAGGCTCAGGACGAACTGGAACGTATCTCCGGACTTTCAGCCGAAGAGGCTAAGGAGAAACTTGTGGAGTCGTTGAAAGACGAGGCCAAGACAGCGGCCGCCGGCTATATCAACGACATCATGGACGATGCGAAACTCACCGCATCCAAGGAGGCTAAAAAGATCGTGATTCAGTCTATCCAGAGAGTTGCCACTGAGGCTGCCGTAGAGAACTCTGTGACTGTGTTCCACATCGACAATGATGAGATCAAGGGACGCATCATCGGCCGAGAGGGACGCAATATCCGTGCCCTTGAAGCTGCCACCGGAATCGAGATAATCGTAGACGACACTCCGGAGGCCATCGTGCTTTCAGGCTTCGACCCCGTGCGTCGTGAGATTGCTCGTCTCGCTCTGCATCAGCTTGTGGTTGACGGCCGCATACATCCCGCCCGAATCGAAGAGGTGGTGGCTAAAGTGAAACGCCAGGTGGAGGAAGAGATCATCGAGACCGGCAAACGAACCGCCATCGACCTTGGTATACACGGTCTGCATCCGGAACTCATCCGTATGGTGGGAAAGATGAAATACCGCTCCTCATATGGTCAGACCCTCCTGCAGCATTCCCGCGAGACAGCCAACTTATGTGCCGTGATGGCTTCTGAGCTCGGATTAAACCCGAAGAAGGCACGTCGTGCAGGACTCCTCCACGATATCGGCAAGGTGCCCGACGACGAGCCGGAGCTGCCTCACGCACTCCTCGGCATGAAGCTTGCTGAGAAATTCAAGGAGAAACCGGAGATTTGCAACGCCATCGGTGCCCACCACGATGAGGTGGAGCAGACTTCTCTTCTTGCTCCAATTGTGCAGGTTTGTGATGCTATATCCGGTGCCCGTCCGGGTGCCCGACGTGAAATTGTAGAGGCTTATATCAAACGTCTCAACGACCTTGAGCAGATCGCCCTCTCCTACCCCGGGGTGCTTAAGACATACGCCATTCAGGCTGGTCGCGAGCTCCGTGTGATAGTAGGTGCCGACAAGATCACAGATGAGGAAACCGATAAGCTATCCAACGAAATAGCCCGTAAAATCCAAGACGAGATGACCTATCCGGGACAGGTGAAGATTACTGTCATCCGTGAGACGAGGGCTGTGGCCTTCGCCAAATAAAAACACCACCTTTAGATTTCTATATATGGAAGAGAAAGAGAGAGGTGTCTTCTCGAGCGCATGTCCCGGTTGCAGGCAATCGGGATCATGCTTCGGATGTGCCCGGAGAGAGCCGCGTGGCAAGTTGCTTGCCACCGACTGGCTCTCCGACATACCGTCGCCCGACCGCACCGCCGTGGTGGAGGTGTTGTTTAAGAACACTCGTGTGGGATTCTATTCAAATCCCTCTGCGCTCGACCTCAAGATAGGCGATATCGTTGCGGTGGAGGCTGCCCCGGGCCACGATATAGGACGTGTCACAATGGTTGGCCCGCTCGTGGCTCAGCAGATGAAGAAGGCTGGTATAAAACCCGGCTCTGAAATGAAAAAAGTGTTCCGGATTGCCCGCCCCTCCGATATCGAGAAATTCGAGGAGGCTCGTGCCAAGGAGCATTCCACAATGATTCGGGCTCGCGCGATAGCCGAGGAGCTCGGGCTTGCAATGAAAATCGGAGATGTCGAGTATCAGGGCGACGGCGGAAAGGCCATATTCTATTACATAGCCGATGAACGCGTCGATTTCCGGAAACTCATCAGGATCCTTGCCGACACGTTCAAGGTGCGTATAGAGATGAAACAGATCGGTGCCCGTCAGGAGGCGGGACGTATTGGCGGTATCGGTCCGTGTGGTCGTCCGCTATGCTGCTCCTCGTGGATGAGTCGTTTTGCATCTGTCGGCCCCGGCAGTGCCCGCACTCTCTCTTAGACACAT
>CAMWZE010000036.1 GCA_947178685.1 uncultured Porphyromonadaceae bacterium | reverse complement strand
TAATAAATCACCACACCCTATCTCCGTGTATATCTCACTGACGAACAGAGGGTCGATTCCTAAATAGGAACCGACCCTCTGAATTATTTTGTGATTTATTATTTCGTTTGAGGAAGATTACTTCACAACTGTTTTGGATACCTGATTGCCCTTAACCACAATATAGATACCGTTAGAAGGATTGGTTACCTCTACACCCTGAAGATTGAAGTATCTTGCAGGAGCAGCATTCACCTCCACTGCACCAACTCCGGAGAGGCTCTCTGTCTCAACAATCAATATACCATTGTTAGTATTAAGTGTAAGAGTGACCTTTTCAACAGCAGCAATACTGAAATTATTACCACCGGCAGCTATGCCATATTCGCCGTTGCCTGTGATAACGCCAGACTCGGAAGCTGTGCCATAGTTAACATCCCATGATCCATTCATACGGAACTTGAATTCACCTTCGAGCTGGTCCATAGTCACTGTCCATACGCCAGCCTCTTTCTCTGTCATCTTGACGTCGTCCGACCAATTGTTGAAGCCGCCGATCACACCCCAAGAGTCAGCAGGAGTCATATTCTCCTCTGCCCAATCAGGCATAGCCTCTTTGTCATTGCTATACCAGAAGTAGTTGGCTCCATCATAATCAAGAATAACCCAAAGAACACCGGTGCAATTCTCAGTGAGGGTCATATTAGCGGGATTACCACCATTAAACACCTCGCAATCTGTGTCAGGAAGAAGAGGATTCTCACCATCGCCGCCGATATTGATAACCGACCAGTCAGCATCAGCAACTTTGAACGCCTCACCAGCTACAATAGCCTGGTCCTCACCAAGAACAAGCTGATAGAGATTTTCGCCCTTCTGAGTGAATGCCCATGCCTCTTCCGGCTCCCAACCGTTCATATCACCACGCACATAGATGATTCTCGGACCGGTAGGTGCAGGAGTTTCTGTAGTAAGAGTTACAGTTGAGAGGTCACCGGCCACTGTGATAGTATAATCACCTTTCCAGGGAGTCAGGATATTGGCATCTCCGGGTTCGAGAGCAACTGCTATTCCGGGCTCTGAACCATAATCGCAGGTGAGAGCGCCACCGTTAAACTCATCCCAGCCTCCAAGAATTGTGGATATTTTGAACTGAGAAAGATTTGCCACTTCAAGCACATACTGGCCGTCGACATATGCAAATTCACTCGATGTCTCAGGTGCCCAAGTACCACCTGCGAAATCACCATCACCTGTGGCATAAAGAGGAGCGCCGTTCTGTGCGTTTGCTGCGAGTGCCATCATGGCTGCAGCCGCGAATGTGTAAAATTTCTTCATAATGAAGCTTACTTAAGTTAGTTATTGTTTAGAATTTATTTATAATGCAGTTAAGCAATTTTCTAATCTGAGTTTTTCAAAACAGAGGTTTTTCCTTATTTTTGCAAAGTTAACAACATTTATTATTCTTACAAAATATTTAAGATATTTTTTTGATATACATATCATTTTTTAATCGTGCATATTTACGTCATACATAAGAAATCCCGGAAATGGCTCTGGCCCTTTCCGGGATTTCTCATTTATCTGGATGTGAATATATAATTTCAATCCTTCTTAGTAAGAGTCAGCACATAAGGCTTAACAGTAAAGTTAAGTTCCATATCATAGTGACCCTCCGGAACTTCAAGATTACCACCCTTCATTGATAATTCATATACATACTGGCCATCATTGTCCTGTGCTTTCACACCGCCAAAGTCAATATCCCATGCCTTGTTGGCATTGATCTTGAACTCAGGTCCTACATGCACATCCTTTCCTGTCCAGGTCTTGAAATCCTTGGAAGGAGTCAGATCTACAGAATTATCGTTGCTCCAGTCGTTCGCTGCACCTATAACTGACAATGTATTGATCGTTGTCAGTGAGTAAGTGAGCTGCACAAGATTAATATCCACCCAATAGAGATGATTACCTGATACCGGAGTCGTGATAAGAGTTGCGCTTGAAGTAGAGAGACTGCCTGTCTGTGTAAACCCATCTTCGCTAACAGTGGGTTCAACGGTGGTGTCCATCTTGAAGAGCGGTTCCTCTTTCTTATCTGTAGTGGTGCCCAAGAACCATTGATTATTGATTGCAGCCACACCGGTATAGTTAATGTAATTGTCAGTGTAAAGAAGCATCAGCTTAGCTGCACTTGTGGCTCCAGAGTAGGGATAAAGCACCTCGAACGCATAGTTCACGGTGTAGGAATCCTGCTCCATGTTCACCGTTATAAGCACGTCACCGGTCAGTGTAACATGGCCGACTGCATATCCTGTGGCCAACTTACCACTAAGTCCATCCTCAGCCGCATTACAGCCGAAGAGCTGGCTCGCGTCCTTACCAACCATTGCCGAAGCCGGTGCAATCTTGAAGTAGTAGCCTTCCTCCGGAGATGTCACCTTGAGAGCAAACTCAGGAGCATCATAACCAGAATGTCCTGCTCCAGCAGTGTTACCCATCTCGATTGCTCCGTCAAAATCGGGAGTACCGTCGGCTGAGCAAGGCACAACATAATAGGAATCCTCAATAACCTTGTCGGCCGGCATGGTAACGGTCTTAAGGACACCGGTGCCGTAGAAAGCATCAACACCACCTAAACGCATACGGGTGTTTCCTCTTTCTGCATATGCTATGAAGCGAACATTGGCATCGTAAGTTCCCGGCTTTTTTGTGATGGTGCTCTGGATTGCACCGTTCATCACATCGGGATTTACCGTCACTGCATCACCTTCAATCTCTGTGCCAACTGTAATTGATTTGGAAAAACCGGCATCATTGCCAACCTCCATGTCGATAGAAAGCGTGTAAGCCTCAGGGAAATCCTTAAGCTCGGCAATATTAGCCACTGTCACATATTTGTTATCAGCATTGGCTTGAGGAAGATTCAGCTCTGAGCTTACAGAATTGAGCACAAGTCCCGAGTTCTCGAAATAGCCATCGGGATCGGTATTGGTCTGACCAGGAGGATTCGGCAAATCGAAATTGTCGCAGGATACCATTGCCAAAGACAGTGCCAATACGGAGAATATCTTGTATTTTTTCATTGTCGTTACAACTTTTTAATTAGTCGGCTCAGGCAAGGGAGTGGATTCAATCCGCTCCCCGCCTGTGTCGGATTTTCAATTGAACTCGGGATCACGACCCACGAATGAAACTTCGTGGAGGCCTTCCTTATAGAATATCTTGAGATTTACAAGGTCTACAACTATAGTGATTGGAGTCTTCTCTGTCACGAATACACCCCAGTTGCCGAGACCCTTCTCTACGACGCTTCCTGAGAAACCGGTTATCCACTTGTCGGTGGTATTAAGGCAATAGAAGTCGTCTTCATGTGAGCCCAAAGAGGCATCGGCTGTCCATCCGAGAAGTTCTGTGAAGAAACGGAACTGGGCACACTGGTCTACATTTGAGGGATCTGAAGTGTCCGGATTTACCGCATCGGCTTTTGGAGTTATATTGAAGCTACCCACAAACAACTTCTCTCCGATCATGTCGTTCGGCTCGTAGATTGAGAAGTAGGTCATATAAGTCTCGAGATTAGCTGCACTCGGGGCGGTGAATCCGTTGGCAACGCCGGTGTTGATATTCTCAACGTCTCCACAGATATAGATCCACGCCGGTTTCTTCTCAGCATAATTGATCATCACCTTATCATAGCTTACGGTATTCGAGCTCACTATACGCGACCCCTCAATTGAGGGTATCTCGCATACTGCCTTGAAATAACATTTGAACTCCTGATTATAAAGGCCACGAGCCTCGAAATCGGCATAATCCTCAACATTCAGAAGCGTATTCAGGGCCACACCCAACTCAAAAGTCTTGATGGCCATGGAAGCAGAGGAGGCATTCTCATTGGGCAACGAAATCCAGTTCTCAACCGGTGCGTCCGGATCAAGGGAGACAAGAGCTGAATATGAGCATATCGCGGAATAGCCATAGTCTGGCTGTGAGCAGAAGAGATTGAAAGTGGCCGGATCTGTCATCTCCATTGAGGTGCGGAATGCCTGATTCTTAAGGGCCGGTTCATTTATTTTGAAGGTTGTAGGCGCATGATATTTCGGCTCATCCTCCTGCTTACACGATGAGATGCCGAGCACCATGGCAACCATAGCCAGTATTATTGATATCTTTTTCATTTTTCTCTCAATTGATTTTGATTAATAGCCGGTGGTCTGCTGGAAGCTGGATGCACTCATCACACGGGTCGGAATCGGGTACAGCTTGGTATACTCGGGGAGATTTGTGCCACTCTGTTGGCCACCTTTCCACTCCCATGTGTAACCTGTGGTCCAAAGATTCCAACGGATGAGGTCTGTACGTCGCACATTCTCTTGATAAAGCTCTCGACAACGCTCGTTCTGCAGGTCTGACATTGAAAGGGATGTCCAGAAATGCGATTCATCTTCGGGAGCGTCGCCATAGGCACGTTGACGAATCCAGTTCACATACTGTAAAGCGTCTGTCTGGGAACCTCCGCCACCATTCAGAATCGCCTCAGCTGCCGTAAGGTAAATCTCGGCAAGACGTATCGCAGCATAGTCGCCCGATGCATTGCTGATGTTGGTTGGAGATGCGCCCTCATCGATTGTGCCATCTTCATTATACGCCCAATTAGAGTATTTCGGTGTCAGATAGCCGTTCTTACCCCAGTCATCACCTACAAGCGACACATTCTCCACAGTGAATCCGTGGGCTGAGGTTTGCCAGAGACTTACACGCACGTCTGAGCTTTTCGACATTGCCACATCGTCCCACTCAAACTTTCTCACAAACGACTTACGTGCAACCATACACTTCCAGCCATTGCCGTAGTTATACCAATCCTGAGCCACATAGCCTACTTGTGAAGGATCAAATGAGTAAGGCACATCGTTTACCACCTCCGACACGATCTTCTGCCATGTCTTGACATCATCCTTGTTATAGTTTTTGAGAGCATCATCATATTCTGCCTGAGTGGCATAATACTTATACACTATCCTACCGTCAGCAGTATCCTCATATTGGCCGTTAAGACTTGCATCTTGAGTTGGCTTATACATGGTTTCGCTTACTCCATTTGTACCAATCCAGCCAGCCATAAGGAAGTTGGCACCTGAGAAGCCGGTGAGTTTCACATTGTCGCCCACGATGCTCCAGATAATCTCGTTCACCTCGCTCCCGTTGTTTCCGAGCACATATTTGTCATTGTTTGCGCCAAATAGTGCATTATAGCTGCGGGCAAGGCCGTTGCCGTAGTAGCCACCCTTTCCAAGGCGGTCAATGATATTCTTACAATGGTTGTAGCATTTGGTATAATCAGCCACGCCTGTAAAAGCCTCTGCATTGAGATATATTTTCGCAAGGATTGCTTCAGCCACATCAAGACCAACGAAACCATAATGAGGAGTCTGATTGGAACCATAAGATGCCACAACGTCCTCAAGCTTGGTTGTTACAAGATCATATACCTCTTTGCGAGACAACTGCGGGGGCACTGACCCTACCGGAGTGGTTTCGTCTGCATACGGAATCTTGTCGTAGAACGACAACATATAGTAGTAGCAGGCACCCCAGAGGGTTGTGGCCTGACGAACATACTCCTCGGTCTTAGATGAATCCACATTAGCAAACTGACCACTGTTCACACCGTTTATAAACTGGTTGCAAAGCGTGATATTAATCATCAGACGCGAATAGAAGCCATAAAGAGCTCCTTGATTGGCGTTGAAGAGACCATAGTTCATCGTGCCATAGTCTGCAGGGTCCCAGAGCCATGATGCCTCGTCGGTAGGAATCTCCTCTGCTATGAACATGGCTCGCTGAAAAGCGGCCATACCTCCGTCGAAACCGCTGACGGGTGAGCTGCCGTTGGCACCATAGGTGGAGAATTGCAGGTAGATATCGGCAAACACACGATCGATATCTCCGGATACATCTGTGTTTTCGCTCGGATCACGGGGTTGAAGATCAAGGTCACCGACACAGGAGGTGAGACCGAGAGCGGATGCCGCGATACCTAAGCTAAGAAATATATTTTTGAGATTTTTCATATGAATATTCTGTCTTTGGATGAAAGAAGATTAGAAGGTGGCCACGATACCAAGTGATGTGGTGATCGGGCGCGGATATGGATCGCTCTGTACGCCTCCGAATTCCTCAGGATCAATACCTGTGAACTTGGTGATCACGAATGGATTCTGAACTGCCGCGAAAAGACGAAGTGTCATGTTGCCGTCGAACAGATCACGGAATGTATATCCAAGAGTGATGTTATCACAACGCAAGAAGCTGGCATTCTCTACAAAGTAGCTTGATAGCGGGAGCTGCTGAGCACTTGACGCATTCTTGAAGAGCGGACGACCGGAGAGCAGATTGCCGAGCTGATACTGTGCGGCTGAGACATTGTAGATTCTGGAGTTCTCGTAATTGAGATTATTGTAGACATAGTTGCCGATATTTGCACGCAGTGAGATACCCAGATCCCAGTTCTTCCATGAGAAGTTATTGTTCCATGTCAATGTCACCTTCGGATCTCTTGAATGATACATGATCTTGTCATTATCATCGATGATTCCGTCTCTGTTCTGGTCAACATACTGACCCTCGATAGGATCTCCGTTATCATCGTAAACCTGCTCAAACACCATGAATGTGAAAGCCGGCTGTCCCACGATATGCCATCCCAGGTCACCGCCGGTACCGGAAGGAAGACCTATAGCGGAGATTGCTGAATTGGCACCTGAGCCCTGTAGTTTTGTAATCTTATTCTTGTTCCATGCAACATTTACAGCGGTATTCCATGTGAAATCCTCCGTCACCACCGGTTTGGCTCCGACTGTTACCTCCACACCAATATTCTCCATCGAACCGATGTTGCGCCATTTGTAGTTGGCGGTGTTGGTAGCAGCGGTTGGAACATAAGAGAGGAGATCGGTGGTTTTGCGCAAATACCAGTCTGCAGCAAGAGTGATACGATTGTTGAGGAATGCCATATCAAGTCCGACGTTCCATGTAGTGGTTGTCTCCCACTTCAAGTCGGCGTTAAACGACTGGGGATAGAGCGGATTAATCCACTGACCAGAACCGTTAGGATCAAGATATTGGAAGCCTTGCTGATATGAATCTGTATATATAGGCATATAGGGGAAATAGACACCTGACAGATCCTGCTGGCCTGTCTGACCCCAGCCAAGGCGAAGCTTGAAGTCGTTCATATAGCTGTTGGCACTCTCCATGAATGGCATGTTGTTGATTTTCCAGCCAAGGGCAAGGGCGGGGAAGAGACCCCAACGGTTGTTCTTCGAGAAACGTGACGAACCGTCATCACGGAGTGTAAAGGTGAGCAGATATGTGTCGTCGAAAATATAATTCACACGGCCGAAGAAAGATACAAGCTGATAGATATTGCCCCAACGGCTCATAGGCGCATTCTCATATGCATGGCCCACATGTGATTCAGTAGCCGGATCTGTATTAATTGAGAATACACCACCTGTATAGCTCATGTTATAGCCAAGCGTATTGATCTTAGTTTCTGAACGCCCGTGCCAGTCGAAACGTTGCCAGTCATAGCCGAGTGTAACATCAACATTTGACTTGATGGCCTCGAACTCTTTCTTATAGTTGATGAAGAAAGAGAGGTTGGTGTTGCGCTGGAGCTCATACCAACGATAGTGTGAACCCGCGCCATCCTTGTAGTTGCTTCTCCATGCCATGATTGAATTGGGATCCACATCTGTGGTAGAGTGGTTCTTCGATACCTGATAACCAAGGTTAAGGTTGAAGTGAAGCTCGGGAAGGCAATGTAAGGAATAATCAAGAGCAAGATTGCCGGTAGAGCTGTAGGTCTTTCCGATAGTAGCCTGATCCTTGAGAAGCTGGAGAGGATTCTGTGATGCATTCTCCTCCGGACTGCCTGTAGTCTGAAGAATATTGAAGAAGCCGTTGTATGCCTTGGGCATATCGTTTGAGGCCATCTGATAGTTGCTGTATACGGGATATACAGGAGCCATACCGATAGCGGCTCCCATAACTCCGGCTGCATTTCCGGTTTTCACATACGAACCCTGCACATTGGCATTTACCGAAAGATGATCCTGGAAGAACTTGGGACTTAGGTTGAAACCAACTGTAGTACGCTCCATAGATGAGGTTTTAATGATACCCTCATTCTTGGTGTATGATGCGTTAACCCGGTAGGGAAGGAAACCCACACCGCCACCGATGCTGAGCGAGTAGTCGTGGGAGAATGCGGTACGCAATACCTCTTTCTGCCAGTTGGTGTCATAAAGGTTATAGGCTGATCCTGCCTCAGTGCCAAGCGTCGGATTCACCGGATTGGAATAAAGCATCTGTTTAGCGCGGTCGTTACCATATTCCTCAATAAGGCTCACATATTCCTGTGCGCCCATCATCTTGAGAGTCTTGCGTGCTGTGTTCACATGGAAGTTGGCTGCAAAATTCACCTGAGGACGGCCACTCTTGCCTTTCTTAGTGGTTATGATAATCACACCGTTAGATGCACGGCTACCGTAGATAGCGGTTGCCGAAGCGTCCTTGAGGATAGTCATGCTCTCGATGTTCTGCGGATTAAGCATGGTGAGAGCATTGGTGCCACCTGCATTAGACTGATTGGTCTGCGGCACACCGTCAATCACAATAAGAGGGTCATTTGAAGCTGAAAGTGAGGAGCCACCACGGATACGGATACTTGCGTTTCCGGAGGGATCTCCACCCGAAGTAGTAACTACCACACCGGGGCTGGCACCTACAAGAAGATCCTGTGCTGATGTCGAGATACCGGCATCGATATCGTCAGGTGTAATCACAGACACTGAGCCGGTAGCATCTGACTTCTTAACCGTACCATAACCGATCACCACAGTCTCTTGAAGCATTGTAGCGTTCTGACCAAGAGTAATCTTTATCTCGGTACGACCGTCTACCGCCACCTCCTGAGGATCATAACCGATATAGCTAACCACGAGGATTGCTTTCGGATCCACATTGAGCGTGAAATTGCCATCGATGTCTGTGGCTGTACCGTTGGAGGTTCCCTTCTCCATTACGGTTGCACCAATCAGTGGCTCGCCGGTCTCATCGTCCACATAGCCGTGTACGGTGATTTTCTGTGCGAAACCCGGAAGTGAGAGGCCCAAAACCATTACTATGGTCAGCCACAACTTCCTGTTCAGATGAAAACAGATGTTTTTCATGCAAGAATAATTTAGTTGTTATTAATTGAGTTGTATAATTTCAGGTTAAATCAAGCAAAATCTTATGGTCTACTCAGCATCTACCGGATAGATTACTCGTGGCGAGTCTATTATCTCACTTCAGAGGTTCCTACAACGCTGGAGGTAGTCTTTTTACGTATCTTTAGTTAAGCTTCTTTTAATGACAACTGTCATCTCTTTTCTTGATTTTTAACGACTTTAGTCTTTTTAAGGAGAGTTTTTCAGGTTTTATGCCGCTAAAATCATCGCAAAAATAAGAATTAATTTTTCTTCACACCGTTTTTGTGGCGATTTTTACCCCGTTTTTAGA
>CAMWZE010000035.1 GCA_947178685.1 uncultured Porphyromonadaceae bacterium | reverse complement strand
CTCAAAAGGTGTAAGCAGTGATAATACGGCTTCAGGTTTCCGAAGGTGGTCATCCATTCATATCCGGGATTATTTATATCAAGAATGACGAGCGCCAAACTCCCCATAAGAGATGAAAAAAGCGACTCGAAAAATCTATTTATACTACCGGCATAAAAATATCAGATTTTTTATTTAAATTTGCAATCGGAATTCTCTCAGAGGATTCCGATTGCATTATCATATACAAACTGCCTGACAAAGCTTTACTTTACCAGACATAATTATACTTTAAATGATCTTCGAGCCCGAAATATACCACACGGTCTTGATATCTATGACCGTGCTCGCCGTGATTGTTTTCTTCGCTCTCCAGAAAATCGAAGCTGCCTACGGCATGACCTACAGTCACAAATGGGGGCCATCTCTTAACAACCGACTCGGATGGGTGCTAATGGAAGCTCCGGCCTTTATCCTGATGGCTGTCATCTGGTTTCTCAGCCCTCGATCGGGCGCTTTAGCCCCATGCCTGATGGCGTCGCTATTCGAACTCCACTATTTCCAGCGCAGTTTCATTTTCCCTTTCCTGATGCGTGGCAAGAGCCGTATGCCGATTGCAATCACGATTATGGGTATTATATTCAACTCGATCAATGCCTACATGATTGGCGGATGGCTCTTTCATATGGCTCCTGACAGTTTGTACACACCTGCCTGGCTATCTTCTCCTCAGTTTATAATAGGAACTATAATATTCTTTACCGGAATGTGTATAAATATACATTCCGATCACGTTATCCGGTCTCTGAGAGCCCCGGGCGACACCCGTCACTATATTCCCCGGAAGGGACTATACCGGTATGTGGCCGGTGCCAATTATTTCGGGGAACTTACCGAATGGATCGGATTCGCAATACTTACCTGGTCGGCCGCCGGAGCCGTATTTGCCCTTTGGACTTTCGCCAACCTGGCTCCGCGTGCCAAGAGTCTCTCGGCCAAATATACAGACCGCTTCGGAGAGGAGTTTACATCTCTTCGCCTGCGATACATCATACCTTTCATATACTGATTCTCCTGCAAAACTTATCATATGAAACTTTTCACCTCAGCCAATATCGGCCCTGTAACTCTCCGGAACCGCACGATACGTTCAGCGGCCTTCGAGGGTATGGGTAAAGATAACAATCCAACACCCATGTTGCGCGACTATCATTGGAGCGTGGCCGAAGGTGGAGTGGGAATGACAACTCTCGCTTATGCCGGAATATGCCGTTCCGCTCTTTCCTTCAAGACGCAGCTTTGGTTACGGCCGGAGATCGTATCATCATTGCGGGAAATTACCGATGGCATACATAATCGCGGTGCCAAGGCCTCTATACAGATTGGACACTGCGGCAATATGACCCACATTGCCACGGCCGGCGGTATCCCCGTGGGGGCATCATCCGGTTTCAATCTATACTCCCCTACAATCGTGAGGGCTCTTAAAAAAGATGAGCTTAAGGAGATGGCCCGAAACTTCGGCAATGCGGTTCGTATTGCCCGCGACGCCGGGTTCGACTGTGTGGAGGTACATGCCGGACATGGCTATCTCATATCTCAGTTTCTCTCACCCTACACCAACCATCGTCGTGACGAATACGGAGGATCACTCGCCAACCGTATGAAGTTCATGCAGGAATGTATGGAGGAGGTGATGAAGGCCGCCGGCGACGACATGGGCATTTTGGTGAAAACGAATATGCGCGACGGTTTCAAAGGGGGCATGGAGATTGAAGAGTGTCTCCGGGTGGCTCACGAGCTGGAGAATCTCGGCGCTCACGCCATCGTGCTCTCCGGCGGATTCGTCAGCAAGGCTCCGATGTATGTGATGCGTGGAGAAATGCCTATATATTCAATGACCCACTATATGCATCAGTGGTGGCTTAAGTATGGTGTCAGGGCTGTGGGCAAATATATGATACCCTCCGAACCCTTCAAGGAATTGTACTTCCTCGACGATGCCCGTCTGTTCCGGAAGGAACTTAACCTTCCTCTCGTCTACGTGGGAGGTGTGGTGCGACGGGAAAATGCCGATACGGTGCTCGACAAAGAGGGTTTCGACTTTATTCAGATGGGGCGTGCTCTCCTCAACGAACCGGACTTCGTAAACCGTATGAAGGCAGACGAACATCATCGCTGCGGATGCGACCACGTAAACTACTGCATAGCCCGGATGTATTCAAGGGAGATGGCATGTCATAAACATCTCAACGATCTGCCGGCCCCTATTATAAAGGAAATAAACAATATTAAAAATAGAGATGGGAAAAGGTGATAATCTTAGCGGGCATTGCGCCATCGTGACCGGTGCGGCCGGTGGAATCGGACTCGCATTCTGCCGTGAACTGGCATCACGCCATTGCGACCTTGTCATAATAGATATCTCACGGGAGAGAATGGAGGAGAATGCCATAGAATTGCGTCGACAGTTCGGTGTGACTGTTCACATACTTCCTTTGGATCTGACACGTCCAAATATCGTTGACCTCATCGAACGTTTCGTAGCTCAGAAAAATATCGATCCCGACATTCTGATAAACAATGCCGGTATCTTCGCGTTCGCACCCCTTCCGGAAATAACCGACGAGCGTATCGACTGCTTCATCAACCTTCATGTAAGAGCCGTGACATTACTCTCCAAGTGGATGGCGTCGCGCAGAGCCCCCAAGGGATCGGGATGGATACTAAACATGTCGTCGCTCTCTTGCTGGACCCCGATGCCGGGTCTTTCAATGTATGCTGCGACAAAGGCATATATCCGTGTCTTCTCCCGTTCGCTCCACTATGACATGCGCGACTCCGGAGTACGCGTCATGGCAGCCTGCCCCGGTGGGATCGCTACAGACTTGTTCGGCCTACCCGACAACCTCAAACGCCTCGCTTTAAATATAGGAGCGATCGTCACTCCGCAGAAATTTGCACGTAAGGCCGTGACCCGGCTGATGAATGGTAAGCAACAATACATAAACGGCTTTGTCAACCGTTGCTCAATTTTCCTCGCAGGCATTACCCCTACGCCTGTCAGGATGATGGTGAAACATCGCCTTCTTGACAAGGGAATCAAACGATAACAACGGATTTTCCGGTTAAAAATATCAATATTACGGTAATTACATAATTAATTATTGTTTTTTCCGTTTTTTATTTGATACATCCGTTAGATTTCATTAACTTTGCGGATGTGGTCTGGTTCATTTGCTTTGTAAATGATTTTTCACAGCCGGACCATGCCGTGTGCATCCCTTGTGAAAGATGTGTGCAAGGTAGGACATTTATGTTCAAATGATTTGATTTATAAAGTAATGAGTGTGAAGGAGGGGAAGAGTCGAAGAGACTGTTCCCCTTCGTTTTTTAAACCCTAAACACTCATGTCTATAAACCCTCAACCATAAACCATAAGAATAATGACCGGCATCCTGACATATTTACGAAATAATATGGGCCGCTCCGCAGCTATGCTCGCAGCAGTCATAGCCTGCTTCATATATATCATATCCGTCGACAGCTCTGTCTCTTATTGGGACTGTCCGGAATATGTGCTTACAGCTTCCTCCCTGCAGGTGGGACATCCTCCGGGCAATCCCATATGGACCCTCGCTATGCGGGTTGCCACAATCCCCTTCCCCAAGTCGCTCCATGCATTGGTTATCAACCTGTGCAGCTCTGTTTTCATGGCGCTCGCCGTGTTTTTCCTTGCCCGTATAATATGCCGATTTATCTGTTATGTGCTCCCGGACAAACTCAGTCGACAGCACTCTGAGGCACTGGCAGCTATCGTCTCTTTCTTCTCATCTCTGAGCTTCGCCGTGCTCGACTCCACCTGGTATTCCGCGGTTGAGGCTGAGGTATATGCATTCTCCACATTTCTGACGGCACTGACTATCTGGCTGATGCTTAAATGGAGAGAAGCCACCTCTTCAGCGAGCCGTAGCCGCTGGCTTATTCTTACCGCTTATATGCTCGGGCTCTCATTGGGTGTGCACCAGCTGAACCTTCTCGTAATCCCCGTGCTTGCGTTGATCTTCGTGTTCGGTAGAAACCCTCACACCAACGCCACCCTCAAGGCGTGGGTTGCTATCCCGGTCTCATTCTTAGTCGTGGCACTCGTGCTCATCGGATTGATGCCGGGTTCTGTAGAATGGGCCGCTCAACTTGAACTACTATGTGTAAACCGTTTCGGCCTACCATACTTTACCGGCACACTTCTATATCCTTTGATCTTCTCGGCTGTGGCTGTACTGTCGGTCAGCTTTATCCCTCGGGATTCCAGGGTCATGCGCTTTATATTCCTCTCCTCTCTTCTATGGCTATCGGGATTATTTCTTTTCCACTCTCACATAGTGATAGCTCTCGTGCTGTCAATCATAACTGCCTTTATACTACTTAACATTATCTCCACCCGGGCTATCTTGACATCGGCATGGATGCTCATAATGATTTGGACAGGATATTCTGCCATCTCTCTGATACTTATAAGAGGATATGCCTCTCCCCCCATCAATGAGAGCGCACCTGCCGACATCTTCAGTTTTCAACGCTATATCTCCCGCGAGCAGTATGGATCACAGCCGCTTTTCATCGGTCCCACCCCGTTCAGCAGACCTATGCTGGAAGAACGCATCGATCCCCTTTCGGGTAAAGCTGATTACTCACGCTACGCACTGCGTAAAGAAAACCCGCGCTATATTCCGGTCATAACCTCCCCTCGCCTCGCTTACCGAAGCAGGATGCTGACCCATGCGGATTCCGCGCTTAACCGTGACGTCAACGATAGAAACCATGGATATCTCCTTGCAGACTATCGCTTCTCCCGAAGAATGACACCGGAGCTCGACATGCTGTTGCCAAGAATAACATCAGGCAACCGCAATATGATGGCGGCTTATGCCGACTGGGCCGGAATGACCGAAGACAATATGGAGCGCGTGGAGATATCAACAGCCTATGACTCCACGGGAAAGGCCGTGGGGAAACTGCTACTCTCCGGCGAACGGGAAATTGCATATGCCAAACGTCCTACATACGTCCAGAATCTTCGCTATTTCCTCTCTTATCAGACATATTATATGTATCTGCGTTATCTGCTATGGAATTTCGTAGGACGACAAAACGACATACCGGCAACCGGTGAGATTGACCATGGAAATGTGATAACAGGATTCAAATTCCTCGACCGTATGATGACAGGCGATGAAAGACTCATGCCCCGGGACGCTGCTGATGGAAATCCCGGACGTCATGCGTATTTCGCCATCCCATTTCTTATAGGGATCGCCGGTATGGTATGGCTTCTCAGAAGAGGGAAACGTGGCAAGCGTATAATGGCCGTGGTGACGATGCTGTTCCTTATGACAGGCGTGGCTATAGTGGTATATCTGAACCAGACCCCCGGCGAGCCTCGCGAACGTGACTATGCTTTCATCGCCTCTTACATGGCTTTCTGCATATGGATAGCCTTCGGACTGATAGCCTTGGCTGAGGGGGCTGCCCGTTGTATCCGCTCCCGTCGCGCCACACTCCCCGTGGCTGCCACATGTGGTGCCATACTCTTCGTATGGTATCTCATCGAGAATTATCCCGACCACAACCGATCAGGGCGTTTTCACACCCGGGCCTTCGCTCTGAACACGCTTGCCGGGAAGGAGAGGGATATAGTGTTCTCTTACGGTGACAATTTCACCTTCCCTTTATGGTATGCCCGGGAGGTGGAGAATGTAGCTCCCGATGCAACGGTGGTTGACTTGTCATATCTCGCCACCCCGGAATATGTGGTCAACCTCATGAAGCAGGGCAAGAACGGTCTCCGGCTAACTGCCACACCGGCCGACATAGCTTATGGTGCCCTATCGTTCACTCCAATCGCCCCTGATGCCGACACAGTGCCTCGCCCTCTCATCGACATTCTACACGCTTTCTATGCATCTCCGGAACCTACACCGGCATTAGCACACACACGAGCCACCATACCGGGATACACATCGTCTGACACAATCACACTAAATCTGCGCTCACTGGCTACTGTGGCCGGAATGATACCTTTCCGCACGCTCATGCTGCTTGATATCATCGCTACCAATCTTGAGCAACCTGATCCAAGACCCGTTAGCTTTCTCTCCTCCGTAAAAAGTGAAGTGTTCTCGCCCTTGAAAAGAGCGCTACGTATTGAGGCTTTCTCCGATACTTATGCGCCCTTCATGTCGCAGGATGAATATAGCCGCCGTCTTCTTATATCCGCCAATGCAATCGACTCCACAGCCCGCAACCATGCCGGAGAGAAGATCTACACCGATCCTGTAATCAACGACCAGATACGCCGTCAACGCGGTGCATTGGTAAGAGCGGCAAGTCAGCTGGCTAAGATTGAAGATGACAGTCTTACGGCCCGTAACCTCCTGAATCGATTCCCTCATCTTTACCCCGGTGTCTCTTCGGGCTACTACTCAGTGGCCGACACTGCCTTCCACGAAACTATCACCGCTGCAAGGCTACTTCTATCCTACGGCCACAAAGATGACGTGCAATCAGCCAAGGGGCTTCTTATGGATGCTTTATCAAGGGGAACTGCCTGGCGACGGTATTACAACTCTCTTCCCGACTGGCGGCGCCACACCGTCTCCAACGAGTCGCGCCATCTGATAAACACAACCATAATAATCGATTCCTTAATGAAAAGCAACAACATTGAAGAGGAACGACTTAAATCTAAGCAATAAAACAAATTAATAAACTCCTTATATATGAAACCATTATACATAATAGGCTATATGGGGTGCGGCAAAACCACCTTCGGCCGCGCCCTCGCGGAAGCAACCGGATTAAAATTCCTGGATCTCGACCATATGATTGAAGACCGCTATCAAGCCACCGTAAGGGAAATCTTCGACGCCAAAGGCGAGGAGCAATTCCGTCAGATGGAACGTGACATGCTCCACGAAACTGCCGATATGGAAGATGTGATTGTGTCGTGTGGCGGAGGAACTCCCTGCTTCTTCGATAACGTTGCTTTCATGAACAGCCATGGTGTGAGCCTATGGCTCGAAGCCACCCACGATTGCCTGTTCTCCAGGCTGATACGCAAGCGTGAGAAAAGACCGCTCCTTGCCGGACGTACTGACGAGGAGATACGCGAAATAATAGCATCGCAGTTGCTGGCCCGATCTCCTTTCTATTCGCAAGCGGCAATACGCTGGCAAGGGGATTCGCTCGAAGACAGAAGACAGATCGACGACAATGTAGCCGATTTCCTGAGAGCATACCCTCACTTCGCCAAGCTTTGATATGCTCAGGATTAACCGATTCCGCTAGCTGCCCGCCATTGGATAAGCCCCGGACTGACACGTCGCATGCAGATTTTTTCATGCAGATTCTTGCTTGTTTTATCCTTTTGCAGTAATTTTGTGGATATGCAGATATAACCGGAATGGTTCCGCGCATATTTACTGCACCCTGAAGTCTAACCTCAATTACCCCAATCCATCATGGTCGAGAATGAAATCAAAACCACAATAGACTTAGAGCCTCAGCCTGAGCTGCAGGCCGATAAGAATTCTTCAAAGGCTATAAGCATCGGACTCGTAGCCAACTATACCGACACCGACGAGACCCGCTTTCTACTCACTCCCGAAGGCTGCGGACTCCTCACTTCTGCCGGTTTCAAAATCGTGATGGAACAGGGAGCGGCCACCGATATCAGTTTCCCCGACTCGGCTTACGCTGAATTCGGAGCTGAAATCGCCTCCCGCACTGAGGCGCTCAAGGCCGACGTTGTGCTCTCCTATCAGACACTCCATGTAGGCGACATCAAGAAAATGCGTCGCGGAGCCATGCTGCTCACGATGATGGGCGACGATCTATTCGAGGCTCCCGTAATTAAGGCGTTGCTCGATATGCGCATCACTGCCGGATGTCTCGACAACATGACCAGTCATACCGACACCAAGATATTCGCCGACATAGTAGATGAGATCGACGGTCGCGGTGCAGTGATCTATGCCCAGGAATTCCTGTCGTATGTCGGGGGTGGCAAGGGTGTGCTTCTCGCCGGAGTGGCCGGACTGAATCCTTGCGAGGTACTCGTGATTGGCGACGGCACAACAGCTTACTCCGCAGCAAAAGCGGCGATGGCTGCCGGTGCCTACGTCACACTGATGAACAACGACATCTCTCAGCTGATGCTTGCTCGCCAGTATTGCGGCGAGAACCTCAACACAATAGCCATACATCCCAGAGTGCTATTCAACAAGGTGAAATCGGCCGATGTAATACTAATCGGAGAATGCACACGTAGCTTTGAATTTCCCAAGAATCTCTCGGTGGCACTGAAAGATTCTGTGTATGTGTTAGATTTCAAGGAAACTCATCCATCCCTCTCCGTGCCGCGCACAGTGGCCATGGCTCTGTCAAATGTACTCGTTAACTTCTTCGATGAGATGGCCATAAAGGGTGGATCCGAGAGAATGATCGCAACAACTCCCGGTGTGCAGGATGGTCTCATCACCTATCGCGGAAAGCTTGTGGACAAACTTGTGGCATCCTGTCTCGCTCTCCCCTCGGTGGATATAAAAGTAATGATCTCCGCCACCAATTAATCTGCTGTCATTTCCTGATAATTACTACCGTATAGTGAAAGACGTGGCATGCCGGGCGATAACAGACAACGGACCCTCATTCATATCCTTTCCGACAATCGTTGGGGAGGTGTGGCCCGTTATGCCCTCGATATCTGCCGCCATTTTAAAGCTGAAGGCTGGAATGTGATGGCTTTCACTATAGACGCTAAAGCTGTAGACGCTCTCTTCGCGAAAGAGGGCGTCACGCTTTTACATGCCCCTTTCTGGGGAACATTTGACATAGGTTCGGCACGTAAACTCGCCCACACGTTACGTTCTCTGCCCGAGAATTCCGTCACTATTCACGCCCATGGCTTCCGCAATGCCTTCACCGCGTTGCTCGCCCGAAAATTGGCGGCACGCAAAGACGTGAGAATCGTCATGACCCGCCATAAAGTGAAACGTGGCATCGACTCATGGCTGTTCCGGCGCATTTACCGTAATCTCGATGCCATGATCTTCGTGTCGGAGCTGGCACGCGACCGTTTTCTATCTACTTGGCATGGACAGGAATTACCCTTCCCTGCCCACCGCGTACACGTAATCCACAACAGCCTCAATCTCCCGGTGGTCACACCCACGGAGCGCACCGAAAAAGGGCCGGTCACTGCAATGTTTCACGGCCAGCTCATCCCTGGGAAAGGGATGGAGGTCCTTATTGATGCACTGACTCATCTCAAGGGGTCGAGGATAAGACTGCGCATCGTTGGCAGCGGAACCTCCGATTATGTCGACCGGATGCGTCGCCGTGCCATAGCCCGGGGAGTAATGGATATGATTGACTGGAGAAAACACTCCGACGATCCTCTCGTACATATACGGGAAACCGATTTCGGTGTGCTCCCCTCCGTCACCGAGGAGGCTTTCGGACTCTCCAACGCAGAGTATATGTTATGCGGCCGCCCTCAGATAGGCGCATCCCACGGTGCACAACCGGAATCCAT
>CAMWZE010000034.1 GCA_947178685.1 uncultured Porphyromonadaceae bacterium | reverse complement strand
CTCCTGATGTTGTCATCGAACATGCCTCATTTCAGGATGGAGGACCGCACAAACCTTACTATATTGATTTCAGTGAAGTGTTGCGCACATATGATGTTCGTCCTGACTTGTCGCAGGCACAGACCATCAGCCGAGTGGCTGAAGTATTGGGCACAGGCAAGGCGGAACTCGAAAACTGGGGTATAATCAATTGTGAGGATGAAGCTTATATTGCCGCAGGTTTGGGCTGTGCAATAGGCATTATGCGTCATCCTTATGTGGGTCAGCTACCTAATGGAAAGACAGATGGCGTGTTTGAGGCAGGCAATCGTAAGATGAAGAATCGTCTTAATGAGATTGTACGTGCGGTGCGTTGGCATAGAATCGCCACTCCCTTTAGCGCGGATGGTGATTTTGCCATCTCTGACGAGACCCTATACGATAGTGGAGAAAATAATCGTTATGAGGCTCCGGGAAGAGTGAGTCGCCGTATGCCGTTGCCCGAGATTTTGGGTGTAGACAATTTCAATGAGGAGAAACCATATGTGTTGGCATCTCTCTACGACAATGAATGTGCTTCTGTGTCTGTCATCAACCGTCTGATTGACGGTGATTATAAGCAGCATAAAGTGGATGTGAGAGTGCAACTGAAGAGATGGGACCGCAAAGTTGGTGTTTTCGGTAACTACCATTCATTAACATTGGACTATCAGAATGGTCTCCCGTCAGGAAAATTTAAGGTGTTCGCACAAGATCTGGCCAGTGATGAAGATCCTGTGGAAATACCATATCTTAAGACTGTGGATGGTAAAGGGATTATAATATCGGGCACCACTATAGATGATCTGTGCAAAAATAATAAATATGCTTATTCTGAGGTAGAGCACATTGATGCTGACTATACAGATTTGTCGGAACCGGGAATTGTCTTGCTGGTGGTGGCTGAAAACAAGTGAGTTATTCCACGGCTATTCCCTCTTCGTATTATCAGTCATAATGTCATTACATTATTCCTTCAAATCCGAAGTGGACCTCATCCGTAGAATTTCGTGTTCATTATGATATTAATTATCCGTAGCTGAGTATGTATCACAAATTAATTAATATATTGCTTATCGCCCTCTGTGGCGATCTTTGAAACCGTTTTTCAGTTGTAATAGAACCATATTACGCCATCAAAACGGTGTCAGATCTCATCCATAGATGTCACCAGTCAATTATATCATTAATTTATGACACATACTTACTTAGCGCAGTTAACATATGTATGATATGAAAAGAATTTTCTATATAATAGTGCCCTGCCTTCTTGGCTTGTCTATGGAGGGGGCTGATCATAGTTGGAGTATCTATGCCAAAGCACAGGAGTGTGAAGAGCATGCACCGATCGTGACTAATCCGATAAATCTGAATTATCAATTTCAACCTAAGGATAACGATCTGTCGAGGAGGGAGGCCGCTGACCCCGCTTGTGAATATTTCAATGGTTATTATTGGCTTTTTGCTTCAAAATCAAATGGATATTGGAAGTCAAGGGATTTAGCCAATTGGGAGTATGTACCATGTTCGTCAATTGACATCATCAATGACTATGCTCCTACGATTCTCGTGTATGATAATGCTCTTTATTTCACGGCATCAAGTGATGGAAATCCAACCAGAATCTTTAAAACCAAGAATCCCGAAGATGGTGAATCATGGGAGGAGATAGAGTGTAAGATAAGTGCTATTCATCAGCATGATCCCTCATTCTTTAAAGACGATGATGGACGTGTCTATTTCTACTGGGGATGTTCAGATGTAAATCCCATAATTGGTGTTGAGGTTGATCCCAAAGATGGATTCAGAGCCATAGGTGAGCCAGTTGATTTGATTGGACATAATCGCGATAAATATGGTTGGGAACAGTTTGGTGAAAGTAATGAAGAGGATTCAAACGGGTGGAATGAGGGGACTGCGGTAATTAAGGCAGAGGGTAAATATTATTTACAGTATGCGAGCAACGGAACACAGTTTCGCACTTATTGTGACGGTGTCTATGTTGGAGAATCACCTTTGGGACCGTTTGAATATATGGAGGATAGTCCGTTTTCTCTAAAACCGGGAGGATTTATCGGCGCGGCCGGTCATGGCCATACTTTCAGAGACAAATATGGTAATTTTTGGCATGTGGTATCTATGCTTGTAGGGGTAAGGCATTGGTATGAACGCAGGTTGGGTCTATTTCCAGTGATTATAAAGGATGGCAATATGAGTTCATCCTGTGTATTTTCTGATTATCCCTTCCATATTCCGCAACAACCTATCAAAATTGACTCAAAAGTATTTGATGATAGGGCGTTATCACTCGGATGGAGACAATTGGCCATTGACAAAAAGGTAGCTGCATCGTCAGTAGGAGAGTTGGAAACATCTTCTGAAAAATATGGAAACGTAGGATTGGCAAAATATGCCACTGATGAGGTCGTGGAGACTTGGTGGAGTGCCAAGACTGGCAATGAAGGAGAATGGTTGGTTGTAGACCTTGATTCGGTATGCGATATCAAGGCTATACAAGTTAATTTTTCCGATGATGGCGCTAAGGCCCTTATGGGAGAGGAAATACCTCATAAATATATAATTGAAACTTCGGTTGATAATGTAAATTGGAAGATGTTTTGTGATAAACGGGATAATGAAAAAGATTTGCCTCATGATCTTGTCTTTCCCGGTAATCCTGTTGAAGGTAGATTTGTAAGAATCACAAATATGGCTGATTTGCCGTGTAAGTTCTCTATTATGGATTTGCGAGTATTCGGTACGGACAAACGTGGTAAACTTGATGATGTCACCGCATTTGAGGTTACAAGAAGTAAAGAAGATCCTCGAAGGATAAGTTTCAAATGGAATCCTGTAAAGGATGCTGACGGCTATATTATACATTGGGGAATAGACCCGGATAACCTTTCACATTCCATAATGGTGAGAGATACTGAATATGAAGCCGGTTATTTCAATAGAGATTCAAAATATCATTTCGCCATTGAAGCATTCTAAGCTGTAGAGGAAACTTAAAATAGCAAAAAACAGGCTTATGCAGGTAGTGCATAAGCCTGTTTTTTGCTATTTGACTGAGTGTCAATTGGTGATATAACCGGTTATGTCTTTACGGATTTTGCTACCATCTTTGCCTGTAAGGGTGACAACAGCCAAATAGGGCTTGGTGGTATCCTCAACTGTGGCATTGATGGAGAGACAATCTGTCTTTTTGTTGATTTTGATTGGGATATTCTTACCTTTGGCATTCCAAAGTTTAATGTCGACAGCATAATCACCTGGAGTGAATGAATCAACCTTAAAGGTGAGGTTATTCTGACCGGTCGGAACCGCTGAGATTTTTAATGTGGCAGTAGTTGCTGCCACAGGCTCATTGTAGACAGCCATAGTGCCCATGCAACGACTTACAGGGGCTATCCACATCTCTTTGCAGGTGGCATAGGCAGAACCATTCCAATGAGGAGCATCATTGCTCATGCAGTCCATGCCGACAGGCATAGAGCCCACAACATTCTTGGTGCAGTAAGCGAACTGAGGTGTGAAATTGTATCCCACGCCATACATAAGTGTCTGATTAAACGGATTGCGACCAAACGTCCACTCAAGCTGTTTCCCGGCGAGTGCAAGACCTTCAGAATCATTGCGGAGCTGAGAAGCTTCGCCAAGGGCCCAGGAGTTGGAGAGATGGCAGCAGGTTCCTCCGTGGAAAAGATCGCCGGCCCAGACAGGGAATGTGCGGATAACGTGGTTGTCGTCGAGCTGTGTGCCATCATCATATTGCACTTGTGTGAAATATTTCTGACGTTCGTTGCGTATTCTATCAATATCCTTCTGGCGATAGACAGCATTAGGAACCAGATTGTAAGGGCCGGAAATCACCGAACCGTTCTTCTGTAGGAAGTCGGCATGAAGCGCTGCGGCCGCATACCAGTTGATCCAATCGTTTGATGCAGGGAATGTCTCGCAGAGGGAGCGGAGTGCTATTATGGGTGATTCATAGAAGGCGCCGTGGTTGTTCTGGACTATCGACTTACGCTCGGGAGAGTTGTAGAAATAACCGGTGATGGCAAGATTATCACCGATAATCCCGGTTTCCTGACACTGTGTCAGCAATCTTCCGAATTTCTCTGCGTCCTCTTTATATTTCTCCTCACCTGTGGCTTTATACAAGAGTGTGGCAGCTGTGGCACCCCAGCTGAGTTCAAGTACTTTATTGGTCTCTGCCCTTTTTGCTTGCTCATAATTATCAAGCGCTACAGCTTTCATTTCATCGGCAAAAGCCTTGTCGAGACCCGGTAGGATATCTGCCGCATAAGTCATGACAGCGGCTCCGAGGAAGTTTTCGAAAGGCACATTGGCTGTCTTGATAGCTACATCATCGACTGTGCCCTTTATATTGTCAGAATATACTCGCTGACGTGCCCAGGAGACGTGCTGACCATCGCTGAAATGATTACGTACAAGATATTTAAGACCCCATTTGACTTCATCTTCAAGTTTGGCTTCTATATCTTTGTTTCCTTTGCCATTCTGAAGATTGGCAAGGTTACGGAGCAGGGCGTATGAGCCCATGGCAGTGCGATAATATCCCTGCGATAGGTCGCCGGCATCATGCCAGCCGAGTCCGATATCTTTCACTTCGTCGCCATAGAACCCGGTCCAATCCTGATGACACACGCCATGTATCCCCTCTACAGGATAGCCGCAGCGCTGGCAGTAATAGAAATTGATGCCGGAGAAGACAGGAAGTAACCATACATACTCGTTGATAGGGAATTTTTCGGATTTCACATCGGCATATGCGATGGTGTATGTGCCTGGAGTGGTGAAGTCTGAGAAGTCGAGTAGTGCATACTTACCTGTATGGTCTTTCACCTGCTTGGAAGTGCCGGTAAATACGGTCTTACCATTCTCATTTATAAGCGAAAAGTTTTTTGCTCCGTGCCATGATGCGAGTGCGGTTTTCTCATCGCCGGGACGATAACCGATATGTGAGTAGGCAAGTTGGTCGTCAGGCATCTGCCAACCGTCTTGATGGTCACCCTTTACTTTTTGCAGTTGCAGACGGTCGAAATCGAATGTCTCATAGAGGTCGTTGCCCGGTTCCACACCGATAAGAGTCTGGAAGATATAGAATTCCTTCACCTTGTCGCGAGCTACGTCTGAGATTTCCCAAACCACTTCATGCCACTGGCCGGGAGTGAGATCTTGGATTGCTGTGTCGTGGCGAGGAGTGACGGTGTTGTAATCTGTGCCCTCGTTAACTATGTCGAGGAAGAAATGATGAATAGGTGTAGAAGTAGGGTGGATGTAGACCCATACCGAGATACGGTTGAAGTCGGTCCAATCCTGTGGTTGGTCGAAAGTGAGCCCTACTTTCGAACCGCCACCTTGCTCACCACCGAATGTGCCCCATGCTGTACGATTATTTTTCTTTGCCATATGAATCGTATCGCGCATGTTTGTGCGGTAGCGGAGTGAGTTCTTGCCGTCGATTGCTCTTTCGTCACTTAGTTTGATTGTGACAGGACCCTCTTTCACCACCCATTTTCCCGGCGTCTCCATATTATCGATGAGGAGAGAATCCAGCACCGGTTTCTGTGCCCACTTATGAAGCAGTGAACGTGATACGTCGGGAGTCAATGGAAATTTGGCCCCGAAATTAGTGGAAGACTGAGCGTAGCCAGTCTGAACGGCCGCCATACATAGCAGCGGCATAATATACTTATTCATCAAGAATAATTTGTTGGCTATACTGGAAAATCTCGGTTATCTGCAGTGGTATTAAGATTTCCATTCTGACCATGTTAGCGTTTGAAATAAAAACAGTTGTTTTGTAAAAGACTGTCAGCAATTGAATTATCTTTTGATTTTCTTGGCCGAGCCCATGGGGATATAGATGAATTCTATACCTTTACCGTTTTTCGGGTCGAGGTTGCGTGAGTAGCGCATTGTCTCCGGGCTGTCCCAATGCTCGAACACGCCAAGACTTTCCACAGGTTTCCCTCCCTGCATATACTTCACTCCTGAGGGAGCGTTCTGCGGGTCGGCCATCTCTATGAGGTAGTCGCTTGCATTGTTACGCACAAGAATGCGAGGTACATTGTAGAACCCCGGCTCCGTATTGTTGAGGCTCTGTGCATAGAGGAGGTCAAGACCTACCGATTCGAGAGCAACCTCATCGAGCGAGGCGAGGAAACATGCCGGCCATTCAGGATTCTCATACTCGTCAACTTTATTGTAGAAGGGTGCGTTGGGGAAGTGAATAGGGTAGGTGCCATGTTTACGACCGCTGTAAAGACCATCGAGTACATATAGAATGGTCTTTGCTCCAAGGTTGGGCGAAGCATTGAGGTCGACAAGAGGAGAATATGCGTGAGGCTTACCATCCTGTTGTGTGTTGAGGAAGTGGTGCATCTCCCATGGAGCGCGCACACTGCCGGCATGATTCTTGGCAGTCATGGTCACAGCTGTCTGTCCCTCATCGCCCATCTCCATATAGTTATAGGGATAGCTGTGGAGCTTGAGCATAGCGAGATTCACAATATAATCAGCATCGAAGACCTGCTTCGGAATGAGTTTTGCCCCACTGAACTGCCCGTGTGAAAACTCCACTCCCTCTACCCATTCAGGTTTCTGGAGAAGTGAATAATCGCCTGTCTTGGGATTTACAGGCTGATAATCTCTGATGCCGGGATCATCCTGCACAAACTTCACGTCGGGATACTCTCCCCATATGATATTAAGGATTTCAGCAGCTATAGGACGGCGTCCGTCGTAAATGATTATATCTTTAGGATCAACACCGGCACCTTTCACAAGCTGCTCAACCATAGCAAGGATCATCTGAGGTGCGGTGTCGCTCATATTGCTCGCTTTCTCCCGTGCCTTTGCATTGTTGAGGTTAACTTTCACGGCCACTACCTGTCCCGGTTGGTAGCCTCCCTTTCCATTGTTATGATACTCGAAAATTTTCTTCCAGGCATCTTTGTCGTTCTTAGCGCCGGTGAGTTTGCATATTGTTGCCGACACCATTTCACGCACCTTGTCGATATCAGTATTCTCCGGTCGAAACCACTGGTCTTCTTCAAGCTGCCAGCGACCTTTCCATTTGCAGGCTTCAGGATAACGAGACATTACCACACGTCCGGGGTATATCCCTTTTGCTATACCTACAGGCTGATTGCTTACGCCTGGTTGCCATGTGAATTCCGGAATGAGCGTTTCATTGATGGGCTCGGCATTAGGATATTTCTCTTTATTCCAAGTGCCTTGAGCTGCCATCAGTCCGCATTGAAGCATTAGTAATGCCCCTAAGGCTATTCTGTTCATATTGATAGATATTAAATTAGTTTATATGAAAGTGAGATACCAACTCCGGATGAATCATTATCCGGAGTTGGTATCTTATTTGTTGATTTGAATCATATCTACGTCATCGAGAACCATTTCCGGACGTCCATCCGGTTGCTCCACATTGAAAGTGAGTCTGTCGAGGGTGAGATTCTTGACATGACGAGCCCAAAGACCATATGCAGGCTGAATCTCAAGATCCCGGATGTTGAAATGTCCAACTCCGATTTCGGGACATTTAAGAAGAGCATGTTCCTCCGGATGTCCCCCTTTAGCGGTGAAGTTGATATCTGTGAGCTTCACATTCTCTATATATCCTGTAGAGCGTCCGTCAGGAAGAGTGAAATCTAATCCACCCTCCACCTGTTCGTTATCCGGGAGTTTGAATCCTGCAATGATAGGGGCTGATTCAGGTTGCTTCCCATCGTATGGGCGCCAACGGTTTTTCGAGCCATCGGAACCGGCATAGATTTCAGTGCTGTCGAAGTGGCGTAGATCAATGTCTTCCACCCGGCCGATATTGATATTCTTCACGAGCATCTCATCGCGAGTACGTCCGTTTTCATGATATTTGTATCTTTTCACATCTCCACCGATCACACGGCCACGGTTTGATATTGAGAGAAATATCGGAGTGCGGGTTCGTTTCATGATGGAGCGGTGATGAAGCGGACCGGTCTTGCCACTGTTGAGAGTGATGCGGGCCACCGTGCCACCATCGTTGCTTGAGATACTGAATCCTGCTTTATTAGTGCCGAGCACATAGATATTGTCTACCCATATGTCAGTAATGTCATCGGCGGTCTCTGATCCGATCTGGAAAAGATTGCAGTTGGTGTCGCCCACGATGTTCCTTACGTATGCGTTTCTTCCGGGACGCGTGAATCCTAATGCACAGTCAGAGCCAAATTTTACGATATCATCACCGCATCTGCGGCAATAGATATTGCAGACGTAGACATCGTTACACTCCATGAAATCAAACATGTCGCGCGCGCGGTTGAGACTCAGCCGGCAACAGTGGATGGCATGAACGCTGATAGTGGCGCAACCTGGGGCGAGACGCACAAAGTGACCACCTTGATCTACATCAAGCATATTCTCTACAGGCTTGAGATCAAGATTGCCTTTTGCATCCAGATATGCCGGGCCATCGGAGATTTCGTCATACCACATATCTTCCGGACAATTCTCACCACCTACCTCAATATCCTTACATAATTTGAAGGCCATCATCTTGTCGGCACGGAATCCATCGGGTTGCCGCATAACACCGTTGCCGGAATCAATCACACCATCACCGGTGATGCGTCCACTGCCGTAGATGTGTATATCCTCCTGACGGTTGGCGTAGAACATAGCGTTGCGGAAGAAAGAGTGACCCACATCCTGCTTTACCATATAGCATCCGAATGGGTCATAAACGGAATCATCAAATGATCCGAAACCGGCTTCATGATTATAATCTGCAAACCATGTGGGTTCGTGTTCATCAAGTCCTGGAATGGCTTTCAGTGTGGCATCTTTCTCAACATGAAGCCACACATGGCTCAGAAGATGAACTGTGCGCAGATTGAATATGCCGTCCTTGAAGTCAATTACGCCTCCACCGTTGGCGTTCAGCTGCCGGATAGCCTGATTAAGCGCTTCGGTGTCGTCTGTTGATCCATCACCTTTAAGGCCAAGTGCGCGTGCATCGTAGTGTTTGCGTGATATAGCCTTGAAAGGTTTGAATTCACTGATGGCGGTAAATGATTGGTGAGGATCGTGGACCTTATACAATTCACCCTGCACTGAATCGGGAAGGATAGGAGTAGACATTGACCAAGTGGCTTTCACAGGGCTCTTGATGTTTTTCACACCTTTGAAGAGCAGGCGTATATCGGAGCCATTGTCAGGTCGAAGGTCGAGATCATAGAGTTTTATCCGGTAGTAACCATTCTGCTGAGTTGCATCAATCTTTCCTTTGCCCACTTTGGTGCGAGGAGAGAGCGAACCTTGGCGTCCGATTGACTGTGAGGAGAGTTGCTCCACCGGCACATCTCCGCGGCCTATGACATTGACCGTGACATCTGAAAGACAATCTATGCCCCAACTTTTGGGGATAAAGAGTGTGATGCTGTCAAGGATGCCTCGTTCAGGGGCGTAAAAATCAAGAGCGGTCACAGTCGCCCTGCTATCGAGCGGGGCAACTGTGACTATCTGAGATTGCGCAGTCTGAAAAGCACAAACTGACAACAGGCTTAACAAAATTGATTTTAGCATCATCAGTCCATCTTCTGTATAAGTGATTCGAGGGCTGCAATCTTACTGTCGAGACCGAAGATGCGGTCTGTGGCATACCAAGTCTCAAACAC